>DAOUVF010000010.1 GCA_030667765.1 Bacteroides sp. | reverse complement strand
CCCGTATACCAGTTCATCGAATATGATGCTGTCGATCTTCTCCCGGGAGGCTTGATCGGGAATTTCATATTCCAGTTTTTGTTTATTATATGCATCCGGATATACCGGGCCGGTCATCAGATATTTTGTACCCAGGATAGCAGATTTTGTGTATGCGCTGCGTTTTGCCTCCCTGGCCACTTCTTCCGCGATATGGAGCCACGGAAGGGGAGATTGCTTCTGTACATCTTCAAAAACCTGGTGGATGGTATTATCCGGGCTGATCAGAAAATCAGCCCCGGCAGCCCTTAACTTTTCCGATGAGGAAAGCATGAGCCGGGTAACCCCTTCCCATTCTTCCCGGTATATGTATTTCATATATTCGCTGAGAGGGTGTGTATGCATGCTCACTTCTGGATGGGCATGGGATCCCATCAGCATTGATCCTTCTTTGCAGATGGTCTGATAGCAGAGGGCAGCTCCCTCAGCACTGCAGGCCACAATGCCTACGTGTTTTGCCATGGACAAGAAATTTGTTGAGGGGTAAAGATATAAAAAACCCCTATCCTGTTCCGGGTTGAACCGGATGGGGCAGGGGCTTGAGCAATAATGAAAAGATTTACTTCTCTTTTTTCTTCTTCTCTGTTTTTACTTCGACTTCATTTTCCTTTTCCACACCTTCCTCAGATTCATCCTCAACTTCGACAATGACCTTTTTTACGACCTTCACATCCTTATCTCCTTTTTTTATCACGTATACTTCCACATTCTCACCATCTTCCTCTGTCCATTCCATATGCTCATCCTCCGAAATGATCATCATATGGCCACTCCCCTTTTTCATTTTCATAATCTGGACCTTTTCACCATCCTCATCAGATTCTATGATCATTATCTCATGGTCTCCATGCCCTTCATGTTTGAAATGCATCTCATGTTCTTCGTCCTCTCCAAGTTCCTTAACCGTGATGTTCCCATCTTCATCCTTGAATACCATGACTTTTCCGCCACCATGGGCTTCTTTGATGGAATCCAGGTCTATACCCATATCCATTGATTTAACATGCCAGACATTATCATTATCCGCGTGAACCCAGGCGAGTTCTTTATGGTCGCAATCATCATCTCCTTTTTGTATAATGATCACTTCTTTTTTCATCATTTTCTCATCTCCACCTGCCATGTGCTGGACCATTTTCTTGACCATATCCGGATCCTGTCCCTCTTTTAGTTCAAAAGTTGTATCGGTAGTCACCTTGCCATCCTCTTTGATGGTAATATGAACTGTTGTCGATTCGTCCTCCTGGGCAATGGCCTGGTTGGTGGAAGCCATCATGATGAGGCAAACAGCAAGTGAACCGAGTAATAATAATTTTTTCATAACGATCAGATTGGGTTTAGATTGATATACTACAAATCTAAAATCAAATTGGCTTAAGGAGGTTTAATGAATGTTAAAGATTGTTAAAAGAAGATAGTTTAGAAAGGCTCTGGTTTATCTTTGCAGGGAGATGAGCAGGAAATTTCTGTGGATTATAGCCATTTTTATGGGATTAGCGATGATCGCCCTGATCATTGTGCAGGCTTACTGGATCACCAATGCGTACCGCCTGAAGGAGAAACAATTCAGTCAGCTGGTCAACCGTGCATTATATAATGTCGTAGGCGAGATACAGGAACGGGAAACCATCTGGCATATCATGGATGAGGCACAGGTGTTTGATACCAGCTGGGAGGAAGAGATGGCTCATTGGGAGCAGTACAGTTTCGATATCAATGCAAGGATAGGTCAGGATGGCAAACTTGATCAGTCTGTATATTTTTCACAAAGATCCGACCAGGACGAGCATAGTACTGAGTTGAGGATCATTTCCGGTGATAGCATACTTACCATCGAACAGGGTCCCGGGTTTGTTCACGTGGATACCAGCGTGGCAGGCAATATTCAAATCTATCAGCCCCGGAAGATCCGTAAAAAGCTTGAAAAGCAAATGGCTGAGAACCGGATATTCATTGACAGGATCATGGAGCGTATGATCTCCCCTGTTGCACCCATAGAACAGCGGGTAGATCCGGATCAGCTGGATCATATCATCCAGCGGCAATTCCTGAATAGCGGCATAGACCTGGACTATGAATTTGCTATCCTGCACGAAAATATGGAATTCGCTTACAAGAGCGCTGATTATTATTACGACGATGAGAAGGAGCACTTTCTTACAGCACTCTTCCCAAATGATTTTTTCTCCCGGACCGGTTTCCTGTCCCTTTATTTTCCGAGGAAAGCAAGTTTCCTGCTAAAGTCCCTCGGCTTCATGGGAACATCTTCAATCATCCTGACCCTTGTGATCATTCTAAGCTTCCTGCTGACGATTTTAATAATCTTCAGGCAGAAACGTCTTTCTGAGATCAAGAATGACTTTGTGAGCAATATGACACATGAACTGAAAACCCCCATATCCACCATCTCCCTGGCTTCCCAAATGTTGAATGATGAAACCATACCCACCGAATCGAAAAATATTGACAATATTTCACGCATCATTCGGGATGAAAGCAAAAGACTGGGTTACCAGGTGGAAAAAGTGCTTCAGATGGCCATATTTGACCAGGGCAGGATTAAGCTGAAAAAGAAAAAAACCGATATCAATGAGCTGATACATAATGTAATCACTAATTTTACCCTTCAGATTGAAAACAAAAACGGTGCAATTGAGGAAGATTACAGTGCAAATAACGCTGTCATCAATGTTGACAACGTTCATTTTACCAATATGATCTCAAACCTTGTGGACAATGCCATAAAATATTCCGGGAAAGAACCTGCCATAAGTGTCAGCACCCTGAACCGGAATGAGAAACTGATCTTACTTGTTAAAGATAGCGGGATAGGTATTAGGAAAGAGGATCAGCGGAGGATATTTGAGAAGTTTTACCGGGTTCCGACTGGTAATATACATAATGTTAAGGGCTTTGGGCTGGGTTTAAGTTATGTCAAAAAAATCGTGGAGGAGCACCTTGGCTCAGTAAGCGTGAAAAGTGAGCCTGGGATGGGCACGGAATTTGAAATCTCTTTCCCCGTGGATTCGAAATAAGCAAGGTTATGAATACAGAAAAAACCAAAATTTTACTGGCCGAGGATGATGAAAACCTGGGGTCTCTTCTGAGGGAGTACCTGCAGGCGAAGTCATATGAGACACACTGGTTATCAGATGGGGAGAAAGCCTATATAAGCTTTGAGAAAAACAGGTACGATATCTGTATCCTGGATATCATGATGCCCAACAAGGATGGGATTACGCTTGCCAGAGAGATACGGATGATCGACCCTGAAATGCCGATCATTTTTTTAACTGCCAAATCAATGAAGGAAGACGTATTGGAAGGTTTTTCCGTAGGAGCAGATGATTATATGACCAAACCTTTCAGTATGGAAGAATTGATCTACAGGATAGAGGCCATTTTAAGGCGAACACAAGGTGTCGGCCAGCAGAATAAGCAAACTGAATTCGAGATAGGCCAGTTTCATTTTGACGCCAACAAACAATTGCTTACCCTTGAAAGCAAATCAGTAAAACTTACAACCAAGGAAAGTGAGTTGTTAAAGCTTCTTTGCAACAATGCCAATAACGTACTGGAAAGGAATTTTGCTTTAAAGTCTATCTGGATAGATGATAATTATTTTAATGCCAGGAGTATGGATGTTTATATAACCAAACTCCGGAAGTATCTAAAAGAGGATCCGGCTGTCGAAATACTGAACATCCATGGCAAAGGATACAAACTGATCATGTGATCAGTCCGGAGCAACCTTCATTATTGCTGCAATTTCTTTCTGGATTTCAGTGTGGTGGGATCGAGCGGGAAGGCAAGTATGATCCCTTCAATGCTATTCATCTTTTCTATCAGGGATTCCAGCCAACCTTCATCCATATCACCGGAGATCTGCAATAGGTAATCCAGGTTTGTCATTTCTTCCAGCAGGTATCCGTTTACTGATCTATTGGAGATTAACCGGTACTGTAACAGGGTTTCTTCATCGAAATACTCAAATTGCGAAAAAGCCTGTTTATCATCCAGGCGTTTATGATAAATCTCGAGGTTGTCAATTCTCGCAAGGTTGATCCCAAGGATTTGATTTAAAGACCAGCAGAGCTTGTAATCATTTTCTGCAGAAGAGATTCCTGCAAGCCTGAAGCGATAATCCTCTTTCTCAGTTAGTTTGTGAACTTTTTTCGGCATCGTTGCCAGGTATAATATTATTGATCTATATTGCTGAGCGCTTGTTCCGCTGCTTTTTGCTCTGCTTCTTTTTTCGAATGGCCGCTGCCTTTGCCCATTTCCTTTTCCTCCAGTATGAGCTTTGCAGTATAATGGATTATATTAGAGCCTTCATTGGGATTTTCTATGCTGACGAAGCTGATTTCCTGTTTGTTTTTTTGTGCCCATTCAATAATTCTGCTTTTGAAATCTGACTCTTTTATGGACAGCTTCTCAAGATCCACGTATTTATTAAAGACTTTTTTTATCACATATCTTTTAGTCCGAACATAACCTTTATCCAGGTATATAGCCCCGATCAATGCTTCAAAAGCATTTCCCAGCAGGTTGATCTTTGATTGATCCGCATTGGTCCGGGATACCAGCAGCGGTGCTATCCCCAAATTGACAGCCAGTTTGTTCAGCATCTTCCGCTTTACCAGCTTTGCCCTCAATTGTGTAAGAAAACCCTCATTCTTGTCAGGGAACCGGGTATACAAATAATCCGCGATTACAGCATCAAGGATGGCATCCCCCAGGTATTCCAGTCGTTCATTATTAATCACCTGTCCATTTTTAAGGGTGGTTGAGGCTGACTTGTGGATGAAGGCAATTTCATACAAACATTGTTTCCCGGGTAGAAAGCCAAGGATACGAACCATGTTAAAATAAAAAACTCTGTCTGACGAAAAAATACTAATAACCAGCTGGATTAGAGATCTTATCACGAAGATCAGGAAATTTTCTTAAACAGGACAGATGTATTATGTCCCCCGAATCCAAATGTATTACTCAGGGAAATATGAATCTCCCTCTCCTGTGCTTTATTGAGTGTAAAATTAAGCTTGTTGTCAAGTTCAGGATCAGGGGTGGCATAGTTAATGGTTGGGGGAACGATACCATTTTGGAGTGCAAGGATGGCGGCGATTGATTCAACTGCTCCAGCAGCACCCAGTAAATGGCCGGTCATTGATTTGGTTGCACTGATATTCAACTTGTATGCATGATCTCCAAATACTTCTTTAATGGCCTTGGTTTCAGAAATGTCACCCAGGGGGGTTGCTGTACCATGAACATTGATATAATCTACCTCTTCAGGGGTCATGCCGGCATCCTTGAGGGCATTTTGCATGACCAGGCGCGCACCTATCCCTTCCGGGTGTGGGGCCGTCAAATGGTATGCATCTGCAGACATGCCACAACCAACCAGTTCGGCATAAATTTTAGCTCCCCGCTTAACAGCATGCTCATATTCTTCGAGTACCAGCGTCCCTGCACCTTCACCCATTACAAAACCATCCCTGGTTCCGTCGAAGGGACGTGAGGCGGTTTTATACTCATCATTATTGGTCGACATGGCCTGCATGGAATTGAAACCTCCAAAACCGCTTTCGATTATGGTTGCTTCCGATCCGCCAGCAATAAACATGTCGGCATACCCGATCCGGATATATGTAAAAGCATCTATTATTGCATTGGTAGATGAAGCACAGGCTGATACCGTGGCAAAATTTGGCCCTCGGAATCCATATTTCATGGAAATGTGGCCTGCCGTAATATCGGCGATCAATTTGGGAATGAAAAATGGACTGAACCGTGGTGTTCCGTCACCTTCGAAGAAGTTTAGCAGCTCCTTCTGGTAGGTAAACATACCCCCGATCCCGGAAGTATAAATTACCCCTACCCTGTCTCTATTTACACTTTCCAGGTCAAAGCCAGCATCCTGGAAAGCTTCTTCTGTAGCAACCATGGCATACTGAGCGAACGGATCAAGCTTTCTCAGTTCTTTTCGGTCGAAATGCGCGGTGGGATCGAAATCTTTAACCTCACAGGCAAATTTAGTCTTGAATTTCTCCGTATTAAAACGCGTGATCCAGTCAGATCCACTGATCCCATTTCTCAGACCTTCCCACAACTCCTGTATATTGTTACCAATAGGAGTCAGGGCACCAAGTCCGGTAACAACTACCCGCCTTAGTTCCATACCTGTAAGATTAGGTAAAAATTACTTAGCGTTATCTTCAATATACTTAATAGCCTCTCCAACAGTGCTGATGCTCTCAGCCTGGTCGTCAGGTATTCCAATGTTGAATTCTTTTTCAAATTCCATGATCAGCTCAACTGTGTCAAGGGAATCAGCTCCCAGATCATTTGTGAAGCTAGCTTCGGCAGTGACTTCATTTTCGTCAACACCTAACTTATCTACAATGATAGCTTTTACTCTGGATGCAATGTCAGACATAGTTCTAGATTTTAATTAATACTTAAGTTTTTTAAAAATAACGGAGCAAAGAAATGTAATTCTCCGATAAAAATAAAATATTTTGGCATTTTTCAGTAATAAAATAACCTAAAATGCTATATTTTAGGGTATGGCTCTTATATTCTAAATCCCGAGATCATCATGAAAAAGAAGATTGCAATTTTTGCCTCAGGCTCAGGAACAAACGCTGAAAAGATCATGTCACATTTCCAGCACCATGAGGTAGGGGAGGTAGTCCTTGTCTTATCCAATAAGCCTGATGCATTTGTACTGGAAAGGGCCTGGAAGTATAACGTATCTACCCATGTTTTCGACCGGGAACGATTTTACAACAGCACAGAAGTTATTGATTTAATGAATGATACAGGGATTTCGCTGGTTGTGTTAGCTGGGTTTCTCTGGCTGGTACCTTCGGACCTGATCAGGGCCTTCCCGGACAGGATGATCAATATCCATCCTGCCTTACTTCCCGATTACGGAGGGAAGGGCATGTACGGTAAATATGTACATGAGGCCGTAATCAGGAATCAGGAAAAGGAATCAGGGATTTCCATTCACTATGTAAATGAGGTATATGATGAGGGAAAAATAATCCGTCAGGAAAAATGCAGGGTAAAACCGGATGATACGCCTGAATCACTGGCCAAACGGATTCATCTGCTGGAACACAAGTTTTATCCCCTGGTTATTGAGGAGCTCCTGCAAGGGCTGGACTAGCTGCCTGTATCACTGAATCAGGAAAGGAAATATGGTCCAGTTTCCTGATGGTAATTACTCTAATTGAGTCATATGCCAAAAGGTTTTCCTGTTTCACGGGTTCAACAGGTGGTGCCTTCACCTTCAGAGGATCAACAGGGTATCCATTCTTGTAGAACCGGAAGTCCAGGTGCGGGCCTGTGGATAAACCTGTACTGCCTACATATCCTATAATATCACCCTGTTTCACATAAGCTCCGCTTTTTACTCCCTTGCCATAGCGGCTTAAATGCAGGTAGGCTGTGGCGTAAACGCTATTGTGCTGGATCTTGATCATGTTACCATTTCCCTTGCTATAGCCGGTCTTGATGACTTTTCCGTCTCCAATGGCCAGTACCGGAGTTCCAATGGGTGCCGCATAATCAACCCCAAGATGGGGCCTTCGTATTTTCAGGATGGGATGCAAGCGACTATGGGAGTACCGGGAGCTGATGCGTGAATATCGTAAGGGCGCCTTCAGAAAAGCCTTACGGAGGCTGTTACCTTCCTGGTCGAAAAATGATTCTACCCCGTCCTGTATAAACGGGATGGCATAGAAATCATGGTTCGCATGATGAAAACAGGCTCCATGGATACGTCCTAAGCCAATGTATGTTGAATCAACATAATGCTCATCAAAATCAATACTGAACCTGTCCCCGGGTTGCAACCCAAAAAAATCAATGGTCCATGCATAGATCTCAGAGAGTTCAAATGCCAGCATGGGGTCCAGGTCATTATCCAGCATTGTATTCCAAAGGGAAGATTCTATTACACCCGAAGTTTGTTTTGTGTTGACAATAATCTCTTTTTCATGACGCATGACTTGCATACTGTCAAGCAGGCTGAATAAAACATAATCCACAGGTGTATGCTCATATACGAAATATTGAACGGTATGTAAACTGTCCGTTGAACAAAATAACTTGTATGGCTTACCGCGCCGTATTTTTCTGAGGTCGAATACATCCTTTGAAGCCGTTGCCAGGTTGTGTATGGTTCTGCCATCAACACCGAACTCATTCAATATGATTGACAGTGTCTGGTCCCTTTTCACTGTGCCGGAAATGGTGTAAAAAGAGTCAACCGGCAGGCCATACTCTCTAATAATAACCTTCTCTTTTTTAAGACTGTCAGGTGATTCCTGGATCAGGATCCCTTCTCCAAGTTCTGCAGGTTTGGTGATGAAAATGACTGTGACAGTAATGGCACCGGCCAATATAAGGAGCAATAGTATACTGATAATCTTACGCACGTTTCTATCTCAATTTCAGATCACAATATTTATGATCCTTCCTTTTACGACAATGATCTTTTTAGGTTCTCCTCCATTCAGCCATTTGGCGGCAGATTCATGGTCAAGTACCTGCTGCCTGATCTCATCTTCCGGCATGGAAAGGGGCAATTCCAGCTTAAATCTCAGCTTTCCATTAAAAGAAACCGGGTATTCAAATACATCTTCTTTCAGGTATTCTTCATTGTATTCAGGAAACGGCTGATTGGCAATGGTCGGAGGCTCACCATGTATGCTCCATATTTCTTCAGCCAGATGAGGTGCAAAAGGCGCAAGCACCCTTGCAAAGGTAGTTGCTGATTGTTTATTCACCTTGCCCTTTTTGATGCAATTATTGGTAAAGATCATCATCTGGGATATGGCTGTATTGAAATGCAATCCTTCAATATCCTGCTGTGCTTTTTTTATCGTCTGATGTAGGGATTTGGTGATTCCTGGATCTTCCTCATCCTGGTGGATATTTTTCAGCTCAGTAAAAAACCTGTATGCCCTGCCAAGGAATCCAAAAACTCCTTTAACTCCCAGCTCTGTCCATGGTTTGGTGGCCTCCAGAGGTCCCATGAACATTTCATACAGCCGCAGGCTGTCTGCCCCGTAATTTTTCACCACGTCATCCGGATTGATTACGTTTTTAAGGGACTTAGACATCTTGGCCACGATCTGTTTCAATTCTTCCCCGGTCTGGGAATGGAAATACTTTCCATCCTTCTCCTTCACAAGATCGCTTGCGACCTTGGCACCGGTCGCTGATTCATAGGCAAATGCCAGTATCATCCCCTGGTTAAACAGACGGGTAAAGGGCTCATCGGTGGAGACGATCCCAAGGTCATATAACACTTTATGCCAGAACCTGCTGTAGAGTAGATGCAGGACGGCATGTTCGGCACCACCTATGTACTGGTCTACTGGCATCCAGTAATGTTCAGCTTCCTTGGAGAATGGCTCATCGTCATTACGTGCATCCGTGAACCGAAGGTAATACCAACATGACCCGGCCCATTGTGGCATGGTATTGGTTTCGCGGCGCCCCTTTCGGCCCTTTGCATCGGTTACAGAGAGCCAGTCTCCAGCATTGGCAAGAGGGGATTCCCCATTATCACCAGGTGTGTAATTAGCCAGCTTTGGCAGTTCAAGTGGCAAGGCATGGTCATCCATCACCTCGATCTCCCCGTCTTCCCAGTGAATCACCGGAAAAGGTTCACCCCAATAACGCTGCCGGCTGAAGAGCCAGTCCCTCATCTTATAATTAATCATTTCCGTCCCGAGCCCCTTCTCCTCCAGCCAGGCTACGGTTTTACTAATCCCATCCTGCTTTTTCAGTCCATTGATATCCAATCCACCGAAAGAACTCGAGGAATTGATAAAAACACCATCCTCTTCCCAGCATTCTTCACCCTTCACCACTCGTGCCCGGGTTTCTTCATCTGCCTCATCAGGATCCAGGATTGGTTTGATGGGTATGTTGAATTCAGTGGCAAATTCAAAATCCCTCATATCATTGGATGGTACAGCCATGATAGCTCCGGTTCCGTAACCCATCAAAACATAATCTGCCACCCATATAGGGATCTTTTCACCATTCACGGGGTTGATGGCATAGCTGCCGGTAAATTCCCCCGTCTTCTCTTTGGCCAGATCGGTGCGGTCCAGGTCTGATTTCAACGCAGCCTTCCTCTTGTAGCTGGCTACATCTTCTTTTTTATCCTCAGTAGTGATCTGGTTGACCAGCTCATGTTCCGGTGCCAGTACCATATAAGTTGCTCCGAAAAGTGTATCCGGCCGGGTGGTGAATACCCGGATAATCTTGTCATGCCCGTCTACCTGGAAATCCACTTCTGCACCGGTTGATTTCCCTATCCAGTTCTTCTGCATATCCTTAATGCCTTCCGGCCATTCAACTGTCTCTAATCCAGCGAGCAACCTCTCGGCATAATGCGGGATTCTGAGCATCCATTGTTTGAGGTTTCTCTTGACTACCGGGTTCCCGCATTTTTCATGGGTTCCGTCCGCCAGCACCTCCTCATTGGAACAAACGATCTTGTCATGCTCACAATACCATACCTGTGCATTATCGTAATAAGCAAGGCGCATGCTGCTTATGTAATCCCTGACAGCAGTTTCTCACTCTTGTTGTATATATTCCGGAATAGTTAACTCGTCGATGGGTCTTCCCTTTTGCTGTTCCTTATCGAACCAGGTATTGTACAGGCGGATAAAGATCCATTGGGTCCATTTGAAGTATTTTGGGTCTGTAGTGTTGATCTCCCTGTCCCAGTCGTACGCAAGCCCCAAAGATTTAATCTGCCTCCGGAAGGTATCACAATTCTTATTGGTGGTGATGGCCGGATGGGTCCCAGTCTCCATGGCATACTGCTCTGCTGGCAGTCCGAACGCATCCCAGCCCATGGGATGAAGCACATTGAATCCCTTCATCCGTTTGTACCGGGCTACGATATCTGTAGCCGTATACCCTTCAGGATGACCCACATGCAGACCGCTCCCGGAGGGGTAAGGATACATGTCCAGGATATAATACTTGGGTTTGGAATGATCTATCTCCACCTTGAAGGTCTTGTTCTCCTCCCAGTACGCCTGCCAACGCTCCTCTATATCTGTGAAATTATAATCCATAAATTGCTATGCTTCAATGAAAGAAGTACAAAAGTAAAAAACTTAAGCAGAAGTACATACTATGCTAAAAGCTATTTTTTTCTAAATTTGCAGGGCGAAATTCACACCTGCACACCCACACTCATGCCTTCATGGTCCCGTAGTTCAATTGGATAGAATGCCAGATTCCGGTTCTGGTGGTTGTGGGTTCGAGTCCCGCCGGGATCACTCGATCAAATGCTTTAAGCATTACTTTTTTCTTTGCATTCCTTTGATTAACTAAAATGGATAAATCCTTACTGCACGTTTTATTAGCGGATCATCACTTCTTTTCTTGGTAGTAATTCTTGTTTCACCGATAGGCATACTGCCGATTGTCAGTAAATATGAATATTAAAGGCAAACAAATAATTTTAATAAACATTCTTTTATTTGCTCTCTTATTTGGATTGGTTTTCATAAATAAAGAAGTTTTCAGGCCCAATTTCAGTCATATACCATTTGTAAATATTCTGACTGGAAGTTTTCCGAATTTTATAGCTGCTTATATAATCAGTTTTGCTTTGATTAATGCAGTTTTGACAAAAAATCCAAAGCATAGACGGGGTATTGCTTACATGAGTTCTGCAATGGTATTTATTATTTTGACAATTGAAGAAATTAGGCCAATGTGGGGGGCAAGTACACACTTTGACTCTTTTGATATTCTGGCAAGTGGATTAGGTTCTTTATTATCAATTTTAACTTTTGAGATAATCGTCTTTATACGAAAACATAAACTAAAATAAAAGCGCACTAAATCTAGTGTATTTGAAACGTTTCCTACGCAACAATTATCCTGGGCGCCAATGCTGCGAGTTGCAGAATTGGGTCAAATGAATAAAATTACCCAAGCCAAAGCCCATCTTTGAAAAGAAAACATATTCCCTGATTGGCCGATTTGTAAAACAAGAAGAACTTGTAGAACAGGTGATTGATGGTTTAAGCAAAGCAGGGATGAAATTGTAGTTCGCAAAATCCCTCAGACCTTCTCCGGCCACCACCACCGGCTCCAACAATTGGTCTGCTACCTCTTCCCTCCCTGAATCGTTGGGTACTGTTATAATTATACGTTCCCTGCTTCCGGATAAAATCATTTCCTCTGATCATAATTTTCGAAGAACAGGTTTCGCAGCCAGCTGGAATTTGCGAGATGTAATTACCCAGAGATAACATACTCATATCCATCCTGGTATCCTCTGCACAGATACATTTTTCCAGAACTTTATTTGCGTCCATTAATTGAAACATTGTGTCGTCAAATACGTATGTAAACAAACAAACTATCAAGCATTTAGCATAAACAGTCCAAATAATAATTAATTCAATTATGATGAAACATCTACAATTTTCCCTAAAAGCGTTGGTCATGCTCTCAATATTTTTTATGGGAAGCATGCATGGGTTTACACAAAACAATTTTGAGACCAGGATCGATGCTTCTGAGGGTGATGCAGAAGAGAACGGTCCTACTTCTACGACTCCGGGGGCGATCTATTACATCAGCGCCATTAATATGGTTTACGATACTTTAGGTGCCAAGCACAGGGGACAACAAACCGTTGGTTTGAGGTTCACCGATGTTGACATCCCCCAGGATGCGCTGATCCTCAATGCATATATACAGTTCGATTCATGGGCACCTGCGACAGATTCGACAAGCGTTTATATCTGGACGGAAGATTCGGAGGATGCTCCGCCCATTGTTGGGACAGATTTTAACATTTCCTCAAGGGTGAAAACGGCGGACTCGGTCCCCTGGATTGATATACCTGCCTGGGCCAATTTCGGTCTGCAAGGGCCGGATCAGCAGACGCCTGAGTTAGCATCCATCATCCAGCCCATTGTGGATAAAACCGGATGGATGACCGGAAACAATATGTGCTTTATTATCCAGGGTTATGGCCTCCGATTGGCTACGTCCTGGGATCTGAATCCCGACAAAGCGCCTAAACTGGTGGTGGACTTTGGTGCAAAGATATCGGAGACTGTCTGTGACAGCTATGTTTCACCCAGTGGGAAAACCTGGACAAGTTCAGGATCATACTTTGATACAATTCCGAATTCATTTGGAGGAGACAGCATCATCCTGGTTGATCTAACCGTTCTTGAAAGTACTACCTCGACGATTACTGAAACGGCATGTGACAGCTATACCTCGCCGAGCGGTAAAACCTGGACCATTTCGGGGACCTACCAGGATACCATTCCGAATGCGGCAGGATGTGATAGTGTAATTACCATAGATTTGACGGTGAACAGCAGCTCCGCTTCCAGTATTTCTGAATCAGTATGTGACAGTTATGTTTCTCCCAGCGGTAAAACCTGGACTGCTTCAGGATCTTACCTGGATACCATTCCAAATGCTGCTGGTTGTGACAGTGTGATTACGGTAGAACTTACGGTGAACAACAGTTCTACTTCCAGTCTTACCGAAACAGCATGTAACAGTTATACCTCTCCGAGTGGTAAAATCTGGACCACATCGGGAATCTATATGGATACCATTCCTAATGTAGCAGGATGTGATAGTGTGATTACGGTAGATCTGACCTTAAATTCAACATCTGCTGTAGAGATCCATGATACCATATGCAACGGCTCAAGCTATTCATTCAACGGGAAGGAGATTGCAGAAACGGGTCAGTACACCGATACCCTGACCAACGTGTCTGGATGCGACAGTATAGTCGTTCTCAATCTCATGGTTCATACCATTGATACCAGCATTACAGTAAGCGGGGAGGATGTATTAACGGCAAATGAGTTGGATGCACAATATCAATGGCTGCAAAACAATAGTATTATTGACGGTGCCACCTCGCAAAGCTATACCGTTACCGAAACCGGTTCCTATGCAGTTGTTATCACAAAGAATGACTGTGTTGATACGTCTGGCTATTATAATATTCAAATAGTTACAGGTGTATCAGATATTTCATTTGGATCAGGTATTGCCGTTTATCCCAATCCGACCAAAGGTGCCGTTACCGTGAATCTGGGTGCTGAATACCAGGCCATTTACGTAAGGCTTTATACCATTTCCGGTAAGCTGGTTTCCATCAATGAATACAAATCACGCAGAGAAATAGATTATCAGATCGATGGAGAAAAGGGTGTGTATTTCTTACATATCAGCTCCGACAAAGGAGAGCAGGCAAGGATTAAAGTCATGAAAGAGTGATGCCATAATACTCTATAGATTACTCTGTTTAAAAGCCGGGGGGATTATAATTAATCGCCCCGGCCTTTTTTGATACCATGCATTTTTTTCACGTCAAGGATGCATGTCCCGAGTGGCCGGATTGGCATGAACCATTAGAATGACACATCCCACTGCAACCGAAATCTCCACCCAGGTTGCATGATGTCGTTTCCTTCCAGATCTATAAATGAGACTTCGCAGGTGAGTATATTATTATGCCCTTTAAAAAACCAGTTCAGGCTGATTGTGTACTCCTGCTCACTAAACGGTGTTGTTTTAAATATGGAAAATACAATGAATAGCGTTCCGCTAACTCAAGCTGTTTCGGGAATTCCTGTTGCCACGACAATCAACTCTTCTTGAAAGTTGTCTCAATAAAGGATTAGTTGAACCTGTACTGTCCGGACTGGCTCGGATCCGGATATCCACGCAATTGTCCACCCCCATTCTGAGAGAAGCGGGTAAACTGACACATTCCGGTACCTGAAAAGACTGCCATCCAGTGACTAAAATTCAAGGCTCCCTGCCCTTTGAGATTTCCGAACACAGTTAGCCCCATTTGCCGGTCCATGGTAATGGTTATGTGCTTTAATTTTATCGCACAGGTTCTGGAATGGCCAGCCAAGATCGAGGATATTTGGTATCTTTAAACAGGTTGAATCAATCCGGTTTATTTATTATGAGAAAATTTTTAATTTTTCTGATTGCTTTAGCAGTGGTTTCACTGTCCTATCAATCCCGGCTTATAGATCCTGATCCTGAACGTCAATGGCCATCATACAGGGGATACTACGCAAACGGGGTCCTCGACAATGCAAATTTACCCGATACCTGGAATGTTGAGACCAATGAGAATATTCTATGGAAGTATAAGGTACCCGGACTCGGACTGTCATCACCGGTAGTATGGGGAGATAAGTTGTTCATTACTACGGCTGTCAGCGAATCGGATGATGGAGGTTTCAAAACCGGGATGTATGGAAGCATTGGTTCGGTAAATGATGAATCTGTTCATGAGTGGAAAATCTTTTGCCTGGATAAAAACTCGGGCAAACTCATTTGGCAAAAAACGGCATATAAAGGAGTTCCGAAGCAAAAACGGCATCCCAAATCATCTCATGCCAATTCAACGATGGCAACGGATGGCAATTATGTGGTGGCCTTTTTTGGATCCGAGGGATTGTATTGTTATGATATGGATGGGAATTTACAATGGGAAAAAGACTTTGGTCTTCTCAGATCGGTATTTTTCGTTGCGGAAGATGCCGAGTGGGAATTCGCCAGTTCGCCCATTATCCATAACGAAGCGGTTATAATACAGTGTGATGTAATGGAAAATTCATTTGTTGCCTCTTATAACGTTGCTTCAGGCAAAGAGATCTGGAGGGCAAAAAGAGATGAATATCCGGGATGGTGTACGCCCAATATCTATTATGATGGGGACCAGAGCAGGGTGGTTTTGAATGGATACAAGCACAGGGGAGCTTATGATTTCAAAACAGGGGAGGAGATTTGGAAAATGTCGGGGGGTGGAGATATTCAGGTTCCGACCCCGATCGTTAATGGTAACCTGGTATATTTCAACAGTGCCCATGGTCCTCAATCACCCATATATGCTATCCATGTGAGTGCAGAAGGTGACCTGACACTGGATGAAGGTGAAACTACCAATGAGTATATACGCTGGAGCATTCCACGTGGAGGAGCCTATATGCAGACTATGCTGATCTATGAAGACCATTTATACAATATCCGGTGGAACGGTTCTGTGACTTGTTATAATCCAAGAACAGGAGAGGAAATCTGGAAGCACAAGGCCGGTAGCGGGAACAGCTATATTTCTTCCCCGGTGGCATCTGACGGAAAGATTTATGTAACAGATGACAAGGGAATGGTATATATATTAAAGGCCGGTCCCACCTATGAACTAATGGCCCAGAACGATCTGGGAGAAATATGTATGGCAACACCTGCAATAACGGATGGCATCATTTTTTTCAGGACCATAAACCAAATAATTGCTATTTCGAGAAAATAAGCTTTTCACAGCAAAATCACCTCATTATTTTCATCTGACGTCAATTGACTTTCTGCGCATACTGGTGTATCTTTATTAAAGTACATAAGCCACACTCCCCTGTAAAAACAAGTATATGAAAACAAAAATCTCTGATCGCAGAGAGTTTATAAAAAATTCATCTCTCGGAATACTGGGCGCCACTCTGATTAATAACAATATAGTCCCTGATAATCATACAATTCATAATCAGGACCCTCTCAGTATAAAGGCTTATCGGAAATTAGGACGTACAGGTTTCAACATATCGGATATTGGTTGCGGTCCCGCTGTAATTACCCATGATAAAGTCCTAAAAGCAATCCTGGATGCCGGGGTGAATTATATTGATTCGGCCATAGCATACGGGGAGAAAAATGAAATCCTGATCGGCAATGTAATCAAGGATTATAACCGGAAATCATTGTTTATTTCTTCAAAGTACCAGGTCAGGGGAGATACTACAAAAGAGGATATAATTACCCAGATCAGAGGTGTCCTGGAAAGGATGAAAACCGATTACCTGGATTGTTTGCAAATGCACATGGTATCTTCAAGTAAAGATTTGAAAAATGAGGCATTCCATGAAGCAACCAAGCAGTTAAAAGGGGAAGGTAGATTGAGATACATCGGTGTATCCTGCCATGGATCCAACTGGTTCGAAAATCCGGAAGAAAGTATGGAAGACGTACTCGGAAATGCCGTTGAAGACGGGCGATTTGATGTTTTGTTACTGGTATATAATTTCGTGCAACAGGAAATGGGGAAAAGGATCCTGGAAAAGTGCAGAAAGAATAATCTGGGAACAACCCTTATGAAAACAGATCCTTTTGGAGGGTACAACCTCTCGCTGATGGAGAAATATGAGCAATTTAAAAGTGAAGGCGAGGAAATTCCCGGATATATGGAGGACATCCGTAATAAAATTCTTACACAGCAGAAAATGGCTAAATCCTTTATTGAGGAGCATAAACTGGAAGATAATGACGCCATTAACAGAGCTGCTATACGTTTCGTCCTGTCAATTGAGGATGCTCACTCAACACTCATCACATTCCGTAATTACAACGATATAAACAAGTATATCAATCTTTCCGGGACACAGTTGACGGCTCAGGAGGTAGCACTGCTTGAACATTACAGGAATTCCCTGGGAAGGTATTATTGCCGTCATGCCTGCGGGATATGTGAATCTTCCTGTCCGGAAAATATCCCCATCAATACCATTATGCGATACAACCATTACTTTTCGGCCCAGGATCGTCAGAAGTATGCCATAGAAAAGTTTTATGGATTACCCAGAAGGAATCTGGATAATTGCAGGAATTGTGAGGGTTTCTGCGAAAAAAACTGTCCCTATGGTGTTTCCATCCGGAATTTATTATCCGTTGCGTGGCAGAATCTATCGCTAAACGTTTGATGAAATTTAATTAACATCATGGCAACAACTGTGGCCATATTTTATTGTTCATGAAGTGAATATCATTTTTGAATGATCACAACAGTGCCATTGCTGATTATGGGGTAAAAATCATTAATGTCTTTGTTTTTTAAAGAAATGCATCCCAGGGTCCAGTTCATCCCGAGGTCAATGATCTCATCAGTTCCTTTGGGAACTCCATGAATGCCAATCTCACCACCAATCTTTTCATTCTCACTTACAAGGCCTTCTTCTTTCGCTTTCCTGTATTTTTCCCATGATACTTCATTTGGATAGTCGATCCAGATAAATTTATCCCAGCTCTTGTGTGGATATTTTGCCTTGACCAGAAACTCTCCTTCGGGAGTACACAGATCACCCTGGCGTAACTTGTCATCCACAGGATTTCCACCCAGTACCACGGGGTATTGTTTAATAATCATGGTATCTACCATTACAGACAGGACAAAATCGCTTTTATCGACATGAAGGTATATTTTTCCCGGCTCTGAGTTCAAGGAATCCATTAGTCCATCCAGGGGCATGGAATAATTAACCAGGTCCCGGTTGGAGAATCCATTGCAACAGATCAGTACTAATAATAATGCTATTGTGGACAGGTTACGCATCTTATTATAAATAACGAGATATTCCCAGTGTATATTATTTACTCACAAATTAATTAATAAGTATATATATTACTAAAAAGATAAATAATATGGGGGGAGGTAACGAAAAAAGGTATATAAAAAATGCATTACCCCTATAAAAAAACATATATTTGCAACTAATAAATATAATATTTACAATGTTCATTAAATTTAGTTTATCATGAAAATTCCTTATAAAAAGGCATTAATATTTAGCCTTGCTCTGCTTT
>DAOUVF010000121.1 GCA_030667765.1 Bacteroides sp. | reverse complement strand
TGAAGAATTATCAGAAAAAGGTTTCTGTCAATGAGGGTACTTTTATTTTTGATCCCTCCTCACATCCCGGTGTGGAGGTAGTCGATACCCGTTTCTGAACAATCTTATGCTATCTTGGATACTCTATCCTCACATGATAGATATTCAACAACTTTCTTAAGAAGATTTCCTTGATCAGGTCAATATCCCGGAACGTAATATCCGTATTATCAAATTGCCGTTCCCTGATCTGCTGGTTGATGATATCCTCAACCATGCTACTGAGATTTGATTCATCCTTTACCCTCAAGCTTCTTGAGGAAGCTTCAACCGAATCTGCCATCATGAGCACAGCTGTTTCTTTAGAAAAGGGCCTGGGGCCAGGATAAACAAACTTATGCCGGCTCGACGCATCTTCGGGGAATTCCTTGATGAAGTACTTATAAAAATATTGTACAATAGTAGTACCATGGTGAGTCCTGATAAAATCAATGATGGCTTCCGGCAACCTGTACTTCCTGGCTATTTCTATACCATCCAGCACATGGTTGATGATGATCCTGGCACTATCTTCAAATTTGAGCTCATCATGGGCGTTGTAATCAGTGCTCTGATTTTCAACAAAATATTCCGGGTTGTACATTTTGCCAATATCATGATAAAGTGCACCTGTTCTGACCAGCAGAGGATTTCCACCAACCCTGATGACTGCCTCTTCAGCCAGGTTAGACACCTGGAGGCTATGCTGGAAGGTGCCGGGGGCTTTCTCTGCCAGTTCACGCAACAGGGCCTGGTTGGTGTCAGACAATTCTATCAGTGTGGAATCAGACAGGAACTTGAAGGTCTTCTCAAATATAAAGATCAGTGGATATACCGTCAGGATCAGCAGACCGTTTCCTGCGAACCACAGGAAAGCCTTGAAATTAATGGCCAGTAGATTGCCTTCCTGTATCATCGAGAAAGCAAGGTATACTGTTGAATAGGAAGCAATGATCATCACCCCTGTAAGGAAAAGAATGCCCCTGCGATAGGAATTGGTCAGGCTTAATATAGCCACTATGCCCGCTATCAGGTTCAGAAAAATGAATTCATAACTGTTCGGTGCCCAGAAGCCAACTATCAGTACCACTATAATATGAATAAACAGGGCCAGGCGGGAATCAAAAAAGGTCCGTACCATGATTGGAACGATGGCAAAGGGCAGGAAATAAATGCTCAATACATTATAGCGTAAGGTAAAACTTGAAACAGCCACCATGATCAACACCAGCAGGAGCAGAAATGAGGATTCACGGGGTGATTGCAGCACCTCAACCCTGAAATTATAAAGGAAAAGGTACAGCAGTATCATCAGTATGATCACGAGGATCATCTTGCCCAGGAAAATATAGTTGAAAGCACCTACAAGTCCCAGGTTCCTGTTATATTCCCTGCGGATGGATTCCAGCACACGGAACTTTTCACTGGTGACCAATTCTCCCCTGGAAATGATCCTTTCGCCGGACTGAACCATTCCACGGGTGAGTGATAGTTCTTCCATCAGTTCATTCTTGACCTGGTTAGAGGTAGTCTCATCATAAAACAGGTTTGGCACAAGGAATTCGTTGACATTCAGGGCTTTAAAAAAATCTATGTCGGAATCCCTGTAAAGGCTGTCACTGTAATCCGACAACCTGTCAAGGACATATTCATAGGCCATTTTCTGGGTAAATACTTCTCCATAATCCCGTTCTTCAGCATACTGGTTCTCAAGCAGGACAATGGTCAGATCCTGGTTATCCACCCGCTGCAGGACATCTTCATTGCTTATGATCCCTTTGGAATACACGAATTGCAGGATTTCCCCCGCAAATACCAGGTATTTGGTCCTAATACCCTCGCTCCGGCTGCCTTTATATCGTTGATTTACTGCGTCACCTTCCCGGACGACGAAATGAACCTGCCATTGCTCATCAAAGATTTCCAACAGCCTGCCATATTGAAGATTTCCAATTTCCCGGTCAAAAATAAAATAGGGTTTGAACTCTTTAAGAATACTGTCTTGTTCAGCAGCAACCTACTAATCGTATTTATAGATGGGGAAATTAAACGTGGCAATCAGCTCTTCATGCATCCACGGGGCACCCCTTTGAAACTCGAACCCGAATCTACCCTCCCTGGGATAAAGCAGGAGGATGATAACGGTAGTAAGAACAAAAAGTGAGATAATCCTTATCTTCTTCAGGTTTCTTGAGAAAAAGAGGAAAAACCTTTTCATTGTGATCCTTTGAAAATTTTGACAAAAATACGAAAACAATTTTAGCTTTTATCCCCTATCTTTAAGTACTGAAATCATCTGTATGGAATACGGCATAGTACAGGCTTCCTTTATCCCGGTCAGGAAGGATCCGGACAGCACCAGTGAAATGACCAGCCAGCTGCTTTTCGGGGAGATATTTGAAGTGCTTGAGAGAAATGAACAGTGGCTGTTGGTACGGAACCGCTTTGATGGATATGAAGGATGGATATCCCCGGGATTGACCAGTCTGTTTAAAGACGATACCCTCCGGGAATATGAGGCCATGGAGTCATCCCTGGTAAAGGAGAAATTCTGCTCCCTCCGGGGACCGGAAGGAACATTGTTAATCCCCACAGGAAGTGTACTATATTACCATGCAGGGGATACACGGCGCATCCATTGCGGGAAGACATATGAGTTTGACAAGGAACCCGGAAAACCAGCAATGGACATACTGAAGGCCCTGGAGGACCTGAAGGAGGAGTTGCTGAACGTACCTTACCTATGGGGTGGTAAAAGCAGCTTTGGGACAGATTGTTCTGGACTGGTGCAAACCATCTTCCGGATACTGGACATTCCCCTTTTAAGAGATACCTCCCAGCAGGTTGGCCAGGGAATAACGGTGAACATGATAACAGAATCCGAGACAGGAGACCTGCTATTCTTTGATAATGACGAAGGAGAGATCATACACACCGGTATTCTTATCGGTCCCGGTGAAATTCTGCATGCATCAGGTTGTGTAAAGGTAGATGCCATTGACCACCAGGGTATTTACAGTAAGCAGCTTGGTAAATATACACATAAGCTACGTGTGATTAAGAGAGTCCTTTAAAACCATATACTATGATTGTAATTAATACAGATCAAGTCCCCGGAAAATCCATTTCTGAAACCCTGGGCATTGCCAGGGGCAGCACTGTCAGGGCACGTCACCTGGGACGTGACATATTCGCAGCATTGAAAAACATTGTGGGAGGAGAGATATCTGAATACACCAGACTGCTGGCCGATGCACGGGAAGAAGCCATGCAAAGGATGATGCTCGATGCAGACAGGATGGGTGCTGATGCTATTCTCAATGTACGCTTTACCACCTCCACCGTTATGCAGGGCTGCTCTGAGATCCTCGCCTACGGTACTGCCGTTAAACTTTCAAATAATTAGATTCACAGGAGATGATTACCCTGACCCGTAGAGGGTTTTAAACCGGCGCTACATATTTTGCTGCGCAAAACAAGTCAGGCGCCTTGTTTAATACCCTCTACGGGTAAAGAAGCTGCGTTGATGAGTGAATCTAATTGTCTAAAATTCTTATATTTGTGTCCTCATTTAAAAATGCACAAACCATTGGAGAAGATGGAAAAGTATAACCTGAATCATCTCAGGGAATTAGAAGCCGAATCCATTTACGTCATCCGGGAAGTAGCCGCTCAATTTGAAAGGCCGGTTCTCTTATTCTCAGGGGGCAAGGATTCAATTGTGATGTTTTACCTGGCAAGGAAGGCTTTCTGGCCTGCCAAGGTCCCTTTCCCCCTCATGCACATTGATACTGGCCATAACTTCCCGGAAACACTGGAATTCCGCGATCAGCTGATGAAAAAAACCGGGGCCATCTGTATTTCCAGGCTGGTGCAGGATACCATTGACCAGGGAAAGGTGGTTGAAGAAACAGGGGTCAATGCCAGCCGGAATGTGTTACAGACAGTGACCCTGCTCGATGCCTTAGAAGAACTCAAGTTTGATTGTGCACTTGGCGGGGGACGCAGGGACGAGGAAAAGGCCAGGGCGAAGGAACGTTTCTTTTCCCACCGGGATGAATTCGGGCAGTGGGACCCCAAGAACCAGCGGCCTGAATTATGGAACCTTTTCAACGGAAAGAAAAATATGGGCGAGCATTTCCGGGTTTTTCCTCTGAGTAACTGGACTGAAATGGATGTCTGGCAGTATATCTATATGGAAGATGTGGATATTCCTGACCTTTACTATACCCACAAACGGAGAGTATTCTATCGTGACGGAGTCTGGCTGGCAGACGCCCCGTTCATGGTTAAGAAGGATACGGAAGAAGTGCTTGAAAAAGATGTACGCTGCCGCACCATAGGGGATATTACCTGCACAGGGGTAACACTCTCCATGGCAAATACACTTGAAGAAATCATCCAGGAAGTTGCAGCCGCAAGGGTCACTGAAAGAGGGGGACGTTATGATGACAAGCGCTCCGAAGCTGCGATGGAGGACCGGAAAAAGGAGGGGTACTTCTAGGCTGGACAGGTCATTTCGGGAGTATTCTCATGGTTAATTGACTAGAAATGAAGTATTTATAAATGGAAAAGACAAAGGATTTTCAAAGGGGCTACCTGAATATGGAACTGTTGCGGTTCACAACTGCAGGCAGTGTGGATGATGGGAAGAGTACGCTGATCGGCCGCCTGCTGTATGACAGCAAGGCCATTTTCGAAGACCAGATGGAAGCCATCGAACGCGCCAGTGAACAGAAGGGGGACGAGCATGTAAACCTGGCCCTCCTGACCGACGGTCTTCGTGCAGAAAGAGAGCAGGGGATCACCATTGATGTGGCCTACCGATATTTTGCCACCCCTAAAAGAAAATTCATCATCGCCGATACACCCGGACATGTGCAGTATACCCGTAATATGGTAACGGGTGCATCTACGGCCAATGTAGCCATCATCCTGGTTGACGCACGCAACGGGGTACTGGAACAAACCATACGCCATTGTTACATCGCTTCCCTCCTGCGAATACCCCATATCATTGTCTGTATAAACAAGATGGACCTGAAAGATTACAGTGAGCAGGTGTATCTTGATATTCAGAAGAAATTCAAGGAATTATCCGTGAAGCTTGATATCCAGGATCTCCGCTTTCTACCCATAAGCGCCCTGAAGGGTGATAATGTGGTCGAGCGTTCGGAGAACATGGACTGGTATGATGGTCCTACGCTTATGTACCTCCTTGAAAACATTTACATATCCAGTGACCTGAATTATGTAGACGGACGGTTCCCGGTGCAGTATGTAGTACGTCCACAGGCAGAGAAGTTTCATGATTACCGGGGATATGCCGGGCGCATTGCCAGCGGTACCTTTGAGCCGGGTGACAGGGTGGCTGTGTTACCCTCAGGCTTTACATCCACCATAAAATCTGTTGATACCATGAAAGAAAGCCTTAAACAGGCTTTTGCACCCCAGTCGGTTGTTCTCACGCTTGAGGATGATATCGACATCAGCCGGGGAGATATGATCGTTAAAGAGAATAAAATGCCGGAGGTTGGCCAGGATATTGAAATGATGGTTTGCTGGTTAAGTGAAACGCCCATGGTCATGAACGGGAAATATTACGTGAAACATACTGCCAGCGATGCCAGGTGTATCATTAAAGATCTTCCTTTCAAGATCAACATCAATACACTTGGCAAAAATTATGAAGATAAATCCCTCTCCCTGAACGAGATTGGGAGGATCCGCATCCGCACGACCAAACCCCTGTATTATGATCCGTATCGCAGAAACCGGATAACAGGAAGTATTATACTGATCGATGAAGCAACCAACAATACGGTTGGTGCCGGCATGATCGTTTGACATTCCAATCTGCATAACATTTCAGGTATATTAAACCGTAGCTGGCTTTTGCATATCAGCAAAAGAAGGCTACTTGTTTAATATACCTGAAAAGATATAAAGCTATTCCATTCTAATGGCTTGGATTAAATTGAGACGGCCTGTTTTCTATTAGGGGATGTTATATAAGCCGCCTGATGTTTTTTGCGAAGCAAAATATATAGCGGTGCTATAATATCCCCTAAAAGCAAAAAAAAAGCTGCCTCAATTTGCTCAGAGACAGCCTTTTTTTTATCTGGTTTACAATGATCTACTAGTAACCAGAGTTTTGTACCATATTGGAATTTGCATTCATCTCAACTTCAGGAATCGGGAATACATAATTGAAAGATCCATAAGCAGGACCACCATGGGTTTGCTCAAACTCACTTACCAAGGGAATATCCATTCCGTTCCTGGTCAGGTCATCATGCCTGAATCCCTCAAAACAAAGCTCCCTTCTCCTTTCCTGGAGAATAATTTCCTTGGTAGCTACAGTCCAAGCCTGGGCACCTCTCTCTGCAGTGAGAAGATTTAACTGGGTTAATGCATCGCCAGCCCGGTCACTCTCAAACAATGCCTCTGCATAATTCAGGATCACCTCTTCATAACGGATTAAATTAATATTGTCTGAATAGTCGGCAGATGGATATTTACCCAAATTCCGTAACAGGCCTGTCTCGAATCCAATACCAATCATAAAATTTGTATCAGCACGAACATCTCCGTCATCAAATATAGTCTGAAGATCCGCCAATGCCTGGATATCTCCATAAGCAGCACCTCTGTAAATTTGGGACAAACCATTTATATTATTGTTATCCGTGGTGCTGTAAGCCAGTTCAAAAATTGAATTTGCACTACTTTTAGTGAACCAGGAAGAGATAAACTCAGCCTCGGGAATGATCTGATACTCGCCTGAACCGATCACTGCCTCAGCAGCGGTTATTACCTTGCCCCATTCACCAAAATACAGGGCTACCCTGGATTGAAGGGCATAGGCTCCGTAAGTCGACATATAAACATGGCTTGGGTCATTCAATGCTTCAGTCATCATAGAAACAGCAGTAGCAAGATCGGTTTCAATTTTACTTTTCACATCACTGGCACTGTTTCTTACCGGAGTCAGGTCCTCACCTTTATATTCCAGAATATATGGAACACCTACATCTCCACCACCGCTTACATGTTGCTGACCATACATTTTCAACAGGTCAAAATGACCAAGTGCCCTGAGCGCATAAGCCTGTCCTATATAATGGTTGATCTCAGCCAGATCACCCTCAATAGCAGATGGATCCAGCCCGATCAATATATTACAGGAAGCTATCACCTCATAAATATCGGTCCAGGTATCTGTGGCATAGCCATCAGTAACGACCATACTCATTTTAGCAATATTTGTAAACCTGCCCGAATTTCCATTGGCAAAAGCATTATCAGCCCTGATCTCTCCATAGATGATCAGGTCGCGTCCATAATAAGGGGTCTGGGTCATTCTGTTATAAGCACCAAACAGGACCCCCTGTACATCTTCAGCCTTGGTAATACTACCCTCAACAATCTTATCCTGTTCCATTGAAGGATCCATTGACTCCTCGCTGCATGAAAAAGTCAAAGCAGCAAGTCCAGCGACAATAAATACTGTATATATTAGTTTCTTCATGATCTTAAAAATTAAAGTTTACACCAAAAATGAATGACTTTATCGGCGGAGTTGTAAGATAGGTAAATCCGTCAGCTCTCACTTCCGGGTCATACTGCAACTTATCATCCTTGATCCAGGTATAGACGTTAGTACCGCGAACATATACCTGTATTCCACTAAACCTGATCTTTGAAACCCAGGCTCCTGGCAGGTTATAACCCAGAACAAGGTCTTTCAGCCTTACATAATCACCATCATATAGGAATCTGGATGAGGTGTGTGATGCAAAATTAGGATTGTATCCGTGATAAATCCTTGGATAATCTGTGTTATCACCAGGATTCAACCAACTTGTTGTGAGATCACTTACACCATTGAAATAATCTGTTGTATAACGTCCATTGTCATGTGTATAACGTGCCCAGTCTTCATACACCATATGTCCCCCGGCACCGTATACATTCACATCCAGGAATATTCC
>DAOUVF010000216.1 GCA_030667765.1 Bacteroides sp. | reverse complement strand
CGGCTGAGATCGCATACTCCTTTTCCGTATTGACAGATACAATACCGTTGCTGCGGGTAGCGATCCAGGCATTTCCCTCGGAATCTACAAATACATCATTGATCTTGTTGTGGGGTATCCTGGGACCGATTCCGAAGCGTTCCATTTTACCCGTTGCAAAATTGATCGAAAATACACCATTATTGGTGGCCATCCATATGATCCCGCCCGCACCGTCAATGGCATTCACAATATTCTCAAGTGAGTTCTGTGAAATAAAATACCTGGAGATCACCCCCTGTTCCACATTCATCCGGTAGAGGCCGCTGTTGCCTGTACCAATCCACAAATAACCGTTTTCGTCCTCGAACAGGGCCGTGATTTTATCCTGCGGGAGTCCGTTGCCAGGGCCGTATTCCTTCATGGTGGACTGCAAACCTGTATTATACCTGACCAGCTTGCCGTTCCCTGCCATCCAGAATCCTTCTTCATCAGTAAGTACAGCAGACAGGGTAGTCCCCGTCTGATCCTGGTAATCATGGAAGGTGAATGCCTCATCGAAAAGCCCGGCCAGTCCGTTCCCGTATGTACTGATCCAGATATTCCCTTCCAGGTCCTGGAAAACCTCCGTAGTATATCTGGAACCCAATCCGTTGTGTTCGCTGAAATTGACAAATTCCGTAATGGTCATGTCATCCGCCCTGACTGCCAGTTTGTACACGCCTTCCCCGCGGGTGCTGAGCCAGAGGTAACCGTCCCTGTCGACCGTAATGGACATGATGGATGTATACTTCAATATGTCATCATTCCCGATCTTTTCAACAGGGGAAGAAGCGGCATCGTTTTCATCAAGTTTCAAGGCATGAAGCCCTTCATCCTGTGATCCTATCCAAAAAAGACCTCCCTGACCATCATAGACAATGTCCGTGATCTGGGTAGTGGGGGCGGCTGAAATTTTTGACTGGTAAGTGATGGTATCAGCAGTAAAATCATAGCCATAGAGATGCAATCCGTCAAAGGCCCCGACGAGTAATTGTCCTGCCGGTGTAAAACTTATGGAAGAGATCAGCTTCCGGTTGAATGGTTCCTGGATAATCTCCACACCATGATCTTCACCAATGATGATCAGTCCCTGGTTCTGGGTGGCGAACACAATACGCCCGTCCGGATCTTCCGTAATATCATTGATGGTGCTGGTGATCTTGTCTCCCGTATTCATTACCAGGAACTTTGTGCCGTCATACAAAGTTATGGAACCATCATTATGGCCAAACCACAGGTTGCCTTCTGAATCCCGGTAACTCTTTTTTACAAAGGCATCAGGGAGGGAATCTGCCTCAAAATCCCCGTCAAATTCAAAACCGTTGTACCTGCACAAGCCCTCTCCCGTACCCAGCCAGATGTATCCCTTCTCATCCTGGTTTACAGTATAAACAAAAGGATGGCAAATACCGTCCTTAACCCCGTATTGCCTGAATTTGTAATTTTGTGCATGCAGGGAATAAGCCGTTACAACGAGGTAGAGGGTGAAGCTCAGGAGGAGGAATACTTGCTTCATCTATTAATTTTTCTGTGGTGTAACGCCTATGGAATATTTATACTTCGGAACCCCGCCAATGGGAATTACGAAAAAGGGCATATATTCACCATATTGGTTTTGTACTGTAATGACCACATTATTGTTACGCACGGCAGGGGATTTTTTCTTGTGGAATTGCAGGTCCAGTGATTTTGTGGCCTCCCCTTCCAGCACGGCAAATTCATCTTCGCTCCAGTGGTCTTCACCTGAAACTGAACTGATCTGTCCCATTCTGGCAACGGATACAATCCTGATCAGGCCGTCATTGTCCCAGTCAAAATTCCGCTGTTTTACAGATATGGCCCGGTCATCCACGAAAGGATAGATATGGGAAACCTCATTGGGATTATTATGCATCCTGAATGAATATTCATAGGCAAATGCATTCCCTCCTTCCACATCCCGGTTGTTATCGGGATCAGTGCTAAGAAAGAACCTGTACAGGTTCCCGTCATCTCCTTCCACTCCTTCCACGATGATCTTAAAAACATACCCCTGCCACTGATCTACAAACTCGCCTTCTGTCGGATTAAAGGGCCCGAATGTATACCAATCGTTATCATATCTGGAATCATCGCCAAAAGATTTAAACGCCAGCAGGTTCCCACTTTTATAATTGCCAACGGGATTAATGCCTTTGGCATCATCCGGCTCCCAGCAATCTTCTCCACCGAATATCTCAAAGGTTGTCTGGGTATCAAAAACACCATTGATCTCATCATGGTCACCGCCACAATCCGGATCCCAGATCCGTATATAAACGGGATCTGTATATTCCTTCGGGATCCTGAAAAAGAAGGTCAGGCTGAAATCATCATCCCCCCAGGATGTTTCTGCCCTGTTACCGAAAGTCATCAGGTAAGGGATGTTTTCATCACCGGCAGGTACAGGCTGTGCAGCTGTATTATGGGCAAAACTGACCAGCAGCAAGAGGATAATATTTCTTGTTAAAATGTACAATATTTATCAGTCTCTGATATCAACGGGCAAAATCCGTGCAAATTATTTATTCCACACTAAAATAGTCAATGATGATAATGATCACTCATTGATTTATCAACAGTTAGCATAAGCGGATCAGGTTTATTTACGGAATGCGGAAGAAAAAGTTTGAGACATTTCATAAAATGGATGGACCCGTGGGATTTGTGGCATTAATTCTCCTCTCTGACAGCCGTTATGCTTCCCTCCCTCGGAATCACCACAATTTCCTTGAATGAACAAGCCTTTTGAACCTCTTCGGGCGTATCAGCAATGCTGGTAACTCCGAGGCGGACATTATATTTGCCGGGCTTATGCCAGGTATATGTAACCGTTGAATCAGAGACCCGGGTCAGATCCCCCATGTCCCAATAGAACCGGTCGATCTGGAAATTTTCCAGGCTGGTCCTGTTCCCGTCAAGTGCTATGGTCTCATTTACATATATGGTGTCCGGTGAGGTAATATACACCTGTTCGATATTGACGATATTCAACTCATAAGTAGCTTCGTTGAACATCACCTCCCCTGAAATCATATCAATAACATTCAACTGTATAATGTAATCACCAATGCCACGGAAACAATAGTCAACTGACTCCTGCCGGAACCTGTTGTCTTCAATCAGCCACTCATACTTGAAATTCGTTGTATCCATGTCCATTGTCCCCGCCTCATAAAAGGTAAAACAATAATTATTTTCCTCCTGAAACTTACAGGAATCGAAAGTGGGGACATCCAGATTGAATTCATAGATACTGTTGGTCCGCGCCCTTTCCCTGTTGGACGTAAGATAACCCTGAGTATGGGCGCTATCGAGGGCTACAAAATAGCCTTCATTCCGGCGGGTGTTAAGGGGAGCAGGCAGGTTTACAGGCGTGATCCACTCACCGTCTACATTTTCTGTGTAATAGATATCATATCCTCCCTGTCCGGGATGATCATTGGAGGAAAAGTACAGCCGCCCGTTTTCATGGTATACCGGGTATATCTGATGCCTCCGGGTATTGACTGCGGGTCCCAGGTTAACAGGATCTCCCCATGCATTCCTCCCCATCGTACAGACATAAATATCAAATCCACCCTCACCTCCAGGCATATCCGAGGCAAAAAACAGCATGTTCCCGTCTTCACTCAGGCTGGGATGGATCAGGTTTACGGCAGGGTCATTATGCTGGAAAGGCTGGACACCTGTCCATTGCCCCCCGGCATACCCGGCATAATAAATTCCCGCATTGGCCATGGCATTCTTGCTCCCTGCATCATAATTCCGGGTAAAAAACATGCGGTTCCCCCTGGCATTAAAGGTGGCCCAGCCATGGTTGATATTCACATCTGTCAGTTCATTGGCAAAGATCATGGGTTCTGACCATTCATCTTCCCCCAATGGCCTGACAATAAACAGATTTGCGGCGAACTGGTTCCTTTCCCCTGTGGAGATTTTACCGAATTTAATGCGCTTCTCTGCTGTAAACACGATATTCCCCTGGTAAGGAATGGGCGCATATTCATAATACTCCCGGGTGGAAAACGCGGACCTTTCCACGGTATATAACTCCTGTGCATGACAGGGATCAGGGCTGACAATGAGCAGGAAAAGAATCCAAGTATATTTAAAACTACTTTTCATGATTACCAGAAATATCCTGGACTGACGACTTTTAATTTTTTATTATAGACCAACCTCAGTAATATCTCGTGTGATCCGCTGGTGAACCCGACCAGGTCACCGGTCGGGAATTCATATGCATAACCAAGCCTGAGCCATTTCTGGAACTGGAACTCCACCAGGCCCACAATACCGTTGGGCTTGTAAGAAGCCCCCAGCCATAACATATCATTGAACAGGATAAAATTCAGGGTGGCCTGGTAAACCAATGGGGAATTCTGTGTATAGGTAACCAGGGCCGACGGTTTGATCCTCAGGTTATCCGAAGCCGTAAAAATATAGCCCCCGACAAAAGTATAATTATAATTGGCCACATCATGGTCAAAGGTATTGGAGCCGGAGGGCGGGAAAAAGAAATCCGGGATGGATAAGCCGACGTAATAATCAGCAGTGAACCAGAAGACACCCAGTCCGAAATTCGGGAACCACCTGCTTTCGTCAAGCTGCACCGGGTCGTTTGGATCTCTGAATTCAGCCCTGGTCAGACTCCGGCTGTAATTGTTCACCCCGCCCCTGAGTCCGAGTCCCAGTTTCCCCTGTCCGATCGGGATCCTGTAATTATAGTAGCCATATACATTCGTATTGGTATTCACCCCGTAGGTCGACGAGGTTGCCAGTCCACCGAGGGCCACCCTGCCTTTCAACCAGTTAATGGGTGAATCGAATGACATGGCCATCAGGTTCCCTGCGCCTGGCATGCCGGCCCAGTTGATGCCATACATCAGGGAACCGGACATGGCTTCCTTGGTGCCCGCATAACCCGGGTTAATCAGCAGGGTATTCATCATGTACATGTTCACCGGGGTGTAATGCTTGGTGTTCTGTCCCCGTACAAGCGTGAAGATCATCAATAAGCTGGCCGATATGATTATAAATTTTCTCATGCCTATTGTGTCGGTCTTACCAGTTCAACATAACCCTTATACTCGTAAGTTTGTCCCGCGTATTTCACTGTCATAACATAAAAATAGGTGCCATCTGCTGCCTCATTCCCACTATCCAGTTTGCCATCCCACCAGAGGTCATCGGTCAATATCCCCCCTGGTTTCTTTTCTATCCTGTGTATCATAACTCCCTGACGTGTAAAAATGCTCATCTTGAACTCATCCGCATATTCGAGTCCGTCAAGCTGGTATAAATCATTTATGTCATCGTAATTCGGTGAGAAAGCCGTATACAGTGCAATATCTCTTCTTTCGATTATAGTGGTAGCAGATGTAGCGGGACATATTACATTACTTACCGTCCACTGGAACTCGTTGACATTTTCCTCGTTCAGGTCGTTTTCACCAAATGACACGAAAACATTCGGGTTATGTAAATCGTTCTCATCCATCTGAGCCGTTCCTTTGAGGCGTGTCCAGGTTCCCTGTCCCGCTGTAGCTGGCACGGCCCACAACCGGGTATTGGGTGCGAAGTACAGTATGGAATCCTCACTCAGGACAAATGCGGGATCCGGTTCTT
>DAOUVF010000427.1 GCA_030667765.1 Bacteroides sp. | reverse complement strand
TATAATCAGCATCTGTATTTAGTTCAAGCGTTTTTCCTTCGATCAGACGCTCTCTTATTTCGGCAACACTGAGCATATTGCCGTTTTCATCCGTAAAATAGGCCAGCTTCATCGGATCCAGAAAAATCCATTTCCCCAGTGTATTTGAATAGACAATATTAAAGGCATGCCAATCACCGTTAAAAATGAATTATTTATAAATAAGTTTGCTCGACTAAGAAATAAATAATACCTTTACATCGTTATAACAAAAAGGTGATCAAATGAAGAAAGGTGACAAGGTCGTTACACTGACCAAAGCAGAAGAAAGGATCATGCAGATCCTGTGGGACCTAGACAAAGGTTTTATCAAGGATATCCAGGAGAATTTCCCGGATCCGAAGCCACCCTATAATACCATTTCCACCATTGTCAGGGTGCTTGTAAAAAAGGAAATCATCTCCTTTAAAACCTATGGCGGGTCCTATCAATATTATCCGCTGATAAGCAGGGAGCAATACCGGAGTGATCAGATGGGCAAACTGATGAATAATTATTTCGGTAATTCCCTGAAGGAAGTGGTGCATTTTTTCTCAGAGAAAAAGGACATTGACATCGGGGAGCTTGACGAAGCCCTCAGGATGCTTGAGGATTTAAAGAAGAAGAAGTCCTGACTCAGAGATTCTAAACCTTTGCATATGGCTCGTTTTGTGATATACCTGTTTGAGACAGGGCTCTGCCTGAGCCTTCTCTACCTGGCATACTGGCTGTTCCTGCGGAAAGAGACCTATTTCAATTTCAACAGGTTGTTTCTTGTTGGCAGCATCATCCTGGCCCTTACACTTCCCCTGTTACACTTGAATTTCATGATCCGGCAGGAAAGTTCCATGGAGGAATCTGCCACAGGCATCCTGAAATTCAGGAATTATTACCAGGAGCTGATCGGGATGATCGATGCCGATTACGGATCTGAGCCGGGCATCAGGCATAGTTACGGAATGCCGGGAGGGTTAAACGGAACAGGTGAGGTGATGAAAGGTCTGGGTGGTGAGTCAATGCTGAGGTTAGACAGTGAGGATGTCCCGGAAACAGGGGGGAATGCAGGGAGAGACATGCATTTCTTTGCAGTGGTATTGTTGCTTGTTTACCTGGCAGGCGTTGCCTGGTTCCTGGTCCGGTTCATCTACCTGGTCACCCGTCTTTTCTTTCTGGCCAGAAAATACGGATATACACATCTTTCGGGATTCCGGATGGTCACCATGGAAGAGGATATTTCCCCCTTTTCATTTTTCCGGTACCTGTATATCAATAAAAGTACATTGTCGGAGGATGATCTCCATAATGTGCTGGAGCATGAAAAGGCACATATAAGCCAGCGGCATTCGCTTGATCACCTGTTTGCCCATGCCCTGGCCGTATTTCAATGGTTTAATCCATTTGCGTGGCAAATCCGTAATGCCCTGAAAACCACGCATGAATACATTGCCGACCGGCAGGTCCTCGACAGGGGTTTTGCCCTGGTTGATTACCAGACCCTGCTGTTGAAACAGGTCATCGGCTATCATTCGGTGGAACTTGTAAATAATTTTAATTTGAAACCAATCAAAAAACGAATTGCCATGATGACAAAAATAAGATCAGGGAGACCGGCCAGGCTGAAGGCCATGCTGGTGATCCCCTTTGCGATTACATTGTTCCTTCTTTTTGCGGATTTCACCGTCAAAGGACCGAACAATCAGATGATGAACCTTGAGACCCTGGTAAAACAACAGAAAATGACCATCCAGCTTGAGGGCTTATGGAAGAAAACTCAGCAGGATGAAGCAGCCAAAATACTGCTATTCAAAGGAAGCAAGGTAAGCATGCTGGAGAATGGATCCGGGATACGTGATTATTTCTGGCGGACTGAAGGAGAGCAGATCATTCTCTCAGGCCGCAAGGATGGACCTGGTACGTCACTGAAGTTCAGTGGAAACAATATGCAGATGAAGATCTGGTGGAATGATATCGGAGCCACTGCCTATCAAAAAACAGCTTTTGAAAATACGCTGGATCTGTTCCTGGATAAGCAGGGAATGAAAATTGAGCTTCCCGTGATATTCAAATACCGGATCCTTGAGAAGCAGGATCTTGTCTATAAGATCTGCCTGGGTACTGACAAGGGAGGTAGTACCATGCTCACATTCAACAATGAGCAAATTCCCATGGGAAAACTGGCAGACAGGGTGAAGGCAGAGCGGGCAAAACATAACAAACTGGACGTTAATAAATTGACAGGTGTTCTTTACGTAGATAAGAACATGCCCATGAAGGAGATTGATAAGATCAGGATGTCACTCAGGGAGATCAATGCCCTGAAACTGGCCGATGCAGGCTATCCGCATAAGTCCGGGATAGAGGTTTCCCCTGTGCTCTACCATACCATTGCCCTTCCCCGCTTGCTTCCTCCCATGGATGCAAAGATCCTGGATAAGAAAGAGGTAATAAAGATGGGGACTGCCATCCATGTGATTGACCTGTCTGCAAGGAAAAGTACACCGGCAGATGTGCATAAGGAACTTACTGAATTTATCAAACAGCATGACGGGGGCAAATATGTATTCTCCCTTGAGTATGACAGGGAGATCCCGTACGGTCAATATATTGAAGTAGTGGATATGGTATTCTCCGTTGTTTATGAGTTCAGGGACAGACTGGCCATAAAGGAACATGGGGTCAATTACAGTGAATTGGGTCCCGACCTGCAGAAGAAAATTAAGAAAGTATATCCCATGGTCCTTTCAGAGGCCTGGAGCGTTAGCTGACAGTGAAAGATAGGTATAGGAACAGGCCAGGCCATTCGCCTGGCCTGTTCAGGATTATTTGATCCCGTTCCGGTCGATCAGGTTGATAATTTTTTCTACGGATTTTCCTGTGCAGAGATCATCCGGGGGTGTATTTATGCAATAGTCCACGAGTCTTTCTACGGTGGATTCGGCAACATGCATTCTTGTGTCTGAAGAGGCGTAGTAGATTAGGACCCTGCCGTCTTCCTCGGTTATCCAGCCATTGGCAAACAGTACATTGGACACGTCACCGGTCCGTTCCTTTCCCCGGGGTGCCATGAAATAACCTCCC
>DAOUVF010000182.1 GCA_030667765.1 Bacteroides sp. | reverse complement strand
GGATCAAGAACACCCACCAATGCGGTTCCCTGTCCGGGGAAATCATGGAGCTGCAGTAACTGGAATCCGGCAAAACCAGGGGTTCTTAATGCTGCCTCAATCTCCTCCTTATAACACATGGACTGCAGCTTACCGGAAGCCATCAGGAAATCCTCTGCCTGGTCACCCATATGATTATCCTCCAGGGTTTCCTTAAATATCTCGAAATTTGTCGCTTTGAGGACGCCGGTATACTTATCTATTTCCTTGAGATCAGGAAATACACACCACTGACCGATCTCGTGTGAAACAAGCGGTACATCATACTGGTATATAATATCCCGGTAATCGGATGTGGTTTGCGGCGGAGCAGCATTGATTCTGCTTTTCAACCCTTCTCCCCATTGCTGGATACGTGGTTCGGGACTGTTCTGGTATTCGTTCTCAGGCAACACAGGCCAACCTGCACCAGCTGTATATACCCTCCTGTTGTCTTTGGACTTCCAGTAATTTAATAAGTCACCAAAATACTGGTTTTGATTACTCCCGCCTGGCTCATTTCCATAAGCCATCATGCAAAGGCTGGGGTGATTCCCATATGCCTGCAATATCCTGTCGCCTTCCGCGTAGATATAATCATCTATGGGATTCCCATCTCCTATAGTGGTCCCCTGGTTTGCCCATGAACTGCATTCCACCTGGAAATAGATCCCCAATTTGTCAGCGGCCTCAAATGCTGCTTCCGGGGGGCACCAGGAATGGAATCGCAGGTGATTCAATCCATGGTCTTTGCAACGGTTCAGTATATGCTCCCAGGAGGCTTCATCTGTCGACGGATATCCCGTCAGGGGAAAGATACAGCACTCGAGGGTTCCGCGCAGAAAAACGGGATGTCCGTTCACCTGGAACCGCGTTCCGTTGGCTGTAAACTCCCGCATGCCGAAATCTTCAGCCTGCTGATCCAGCAAACCATTGTTTAGATTTTTCAATTTCACATCAAGCCTGTAAAGGGCCGGTGAAAATTCGCTCCATAGTTGCACCTCTTCCCCCATTTGATATTCCAATTCAAAGGTTTGTTCAGATCCGGGTAGTGAAATTTCTTTCGAAACCCTGTCCGGGGTATGCTTCTTTTCTGTATTGAAACTGCCGGCATGAAGTTCGATTACACCCTCAAACGGACTTTCATTCTTATTGGCAAGGGTTACATCCACCCTGGCAGTTTTTGAGGAGATATCAGGATAGATCTGAATTTCCTTTATGAAAACAGGATTACTTGCCTTCAGGCTAATCTGTCCCACGATCCCGTTCCAGTTTGATTGGGTGTGATCACTTACACTGTGAGAGTTAACACCAACAGGAACAATCATCCTGTTGTCGATGCGAATACTGATACTGTTTAAACCTGGATCAAGCAGGTCGGTAATATCATAGCTATGTGGTGCAGCCAGGCTGTTCCGGTGGCCGGCTTCCAGGTCATTGACAAATACCCTTGATTCCCAGTGGCATCTTTCGAGGTGTAGTACCACTCTCCTGCCCTGCCAGTGATCCGGTATACGAATTTCTTTCTGGTACCAGGCGGGTCCCATATAATGCTTCACTGGTTTTAACCAGAAGGGAATTTTTATATTATCCGCTTGCCGGTATTTCTGGTATTTTTCATCGTTAAAATAAGAACTATCCACAATGTTTCCGATCCATTCCGTACCCAATGTCACTTCATCGCCTTTCCCATTTTCGGCCATGGAACCCGGCAGGTTAACTTGCTCATCGAATGATCCGGTATACCATTTTTGGGTGAGTCCAAGATCCATTGAATCCACCCTGAAATTCCACTCTCCAGCAAGTGATATGGTTTCACGGATTTCACCCGGGGTTGAGGTACAGCCTGCCAGGATCAGGCAGAAGTATAAAAAAATTCTCATGTCAGAATATTATGTGGCTTCACTAATACTTTCCATAATCCTGAAGGGTATCCCACATGGCCCAGAAATTGGCAGGAGGTACATCTTCCTGGATATTATGCACAGGGGCAAAAACAAATCCCCCACCGGGAGCCATGATATCCAGTATTTCTTTTACCTGATCCTTAACCTGCTGTGGCGTGCCCTGGTTCAGAATAGTCTGTGTATCCACTCCACCTCCCCAAAAGGTCAGCACATCCCCAAAATCCTTTTTCAGTCCCCTGAGCTCCATCCCCTGCGCTGTAAACTGAACCGGGTTCAATATGTCGACACCGGCCTCTATCAGGTCCGGGATCACCTCGCGAATGGCTCCGCAACTATGCATTAATGCCCTGGCATTTGGCAGGCGATTTTTTAAATGTGTGTAGATGGTTTTAAGCCGGGGGATGATCACCTGCCTGAGCTTATCCACTTCCAGGATAGTTGAACTTTGTGATCCAAGGTCGTCACATTCAGAGACAACCTGGATTTTCTCCTCATTCCCTGTAGAAAGGGCCCAGTCGATGACGATGTCCCAGTACCTTATCTTGTCTTCCACTATCCTGTCCAGTAAAGCCTCTACTCCCGGAAGATCAACCAGTGTATCGATATACCATTTTTCGTATCCCCTGATCCTGAGACTGTTCTCGGTTAACCCGGCAGTATTCCTGTCTGCAATACCGCAATGCTCACCAATATAGTCAACCTGTTCATCCAGGTTCTTTGAGACCGAATGTGCATAGGCTTCCCAGTCTGTTCCGGGCAGATACTGAATGGCCTCAGACAGGGTATCATATTTTTCAAGGGGGAAAGATACCTGGTTGAAATAGATGTCCTTTTCAGGATTGTGTTGCCAGCGGCATCCGTAAAAATCCACGACCTCAATGACTTTATCCCTTACCTTTCGGTTATCCGGATAATCAACTATTCTCTGAGCCCCGATCCGCCGGGCATCCGCTTTCAGATATTTCAGGATCTCCTCATCCGGGGTGACAATTTGTTGAATGGGATCAATATTTTCAAAGCCGAAATCCTCCTTCAATCCCCTCATTCTCATCGCCTGAATATAGGCATTCCTCGTAATGGCAGTGACCGTTGTGCCCCCCAGGTCATACGGAACCCTGTCCGCTTCCCGGTGCCCCAATGCAGCCGATATTCTTTCTCTTCCAGTCATGCCCGGGAACTAGGTACTTTTGATCTCTGACAGTGCACTCTTCATCCTCCCGGTATAATTATCTATCTGTGCCTCCTCTTGAAAACCAACAATGATCATATCCACACTTCCTAATCCCAGTACAAACCTCAGTGCATTATCAATCTTATCACTTTCTTCAACATATTCACCCCCTCCAACAAGTTTCATTCCGATAACACCCTTGCCTGAGTCGTGTAACTGGTGGATCAGGGAAACAACCTCTTCAGGCTCGGGTTTGTCCATTGCTATCCCGTACGGATTGATACGTGCATGAAGGACATCTACCCAGGGACTCTCAACAGCGGTTTTCATGGCCTCCCAGGTGTGGACAGATACGCCATGGGCCCTGATGATCCCTTTTGATTTCAGATCTGAAAGAATATCCATCTGCCGCTTTTCCGTGTCGGTCCAATCAGCGGTCACCATACAATGGAGCTGCATAAGGTCAATATAGTCCGTATTGAGTTCCTTCCGGAAACGGTCTACCACAATATTTACGTCAGGACGTTCAGGTTCAGGTATCCCACCCTCCCTGGTCCAGATCTTGGAAGAGAGAATGATCTTTTCGCGTGGTATGTTTTGCAACGCTTCCGCTATCATACCATGGGTGCCATAGAGATCCGCACCGTCGAAATAACGGATCCCTGCATCATAAGCATACTCGATCAGGGCCACGCTTTTGCTTTTATCCTGCCTGGTCAGGAATGATGTACGCATGCCACCATGTACACCACATCCCATTCCCAGCAAGGTTGTTTCCAATCCGCTGTTACCCAATTTCACTATTTGAAAAGGATCGGTGGAGGAAATATTTGTACATCCGGTAAGCGGGTTGCTGAACATCAGGTATCCCGTACCAAGAGACAGCGCGGACACAAATTCGCGGCGATTAAATTTTTTCATATTTAGAGCATTAAATGTTTACTACCAGGTTCTTCCTTTCAGGTATTGATCAAGATCCTCTCTGGACATGGGTACCTGGTCGGGGTTCGCATCCACCCATTGAAGGAAGTCTGCTTTGATCTCATCGCTCCACCTGCCATCGATCTGTCCGGGTGTATATGTTCCTTCCCTTAACCGCATATGTCCGAATGTATCTTTCAATCCTATAAATTCAGCATTGATCACGACTTTCTCCAGCAGGTGGGGAGGTATAAATATGACGCCTTCCGGTTTAGCCAGGACAGCATCGCCCGGAAAAACTGTTGCATTTCCTATCTTAATGGGGACATTAACTCCCGCTAACATAACCTCGGTTAAATAGGACGGATCCCAGCCCCTCACATAGGCGTTGAAACCTTCAATTTTACTGAGCCCTTCAAGATCCCTGGACCCTGCATCAAAGATCACCCCCCTTTTGGAATTTGTATATATGGCATTCCCCAGATTGTCTCCTATCAGTGTACCGTCAACCACTTTCCCGAAACAGTCTGCCACATAGACATCTCCTTCCGTTAACAGGTCTATGGGCCATGAATTCGACGCCCCTTTCATGCCTTCCTCATGTCCCTTTTTAAGGAGGCGGTCTGCATATTCCGGCCTGTTGGGCATGTAAAGGGCTGTAAGGGCCTGCCCGGTAAATGGCTGGTCTTCATGCAGCATTTTCCATTCCCCGGCAAACTGGTTATGGTATCCCTCGCCACGCAGCACCCCCCAGGCTTCTTCGATGGCAATATTCTTCAGGCGTTCCATCAGATCCGGAGGCAGCTTCGGTCGCCCATCCGGGAATCGTTCTCCTTCCCATTCCTGTGTATAAAACCTGATTTCATCAGGACTGGCAATTTGTGAATTGGTCACCTGGGTTCCTGCCAGGATCAGGCAGACCATACTGAAAAGAATCATTAAATTTTTCATAGAATAAGTATTTAGTTTAGTTACTGTCTCCATTACTTTCCTCCGGTTCCTGTTCCGGTTCCTGTTCCGGTTCCGCTTTGCTCCGCCACCAGGTGGCCAGGGATGAGCCGGTAACATTCATCATCGGTCCAAATACAGCTGGTGCCAGACCGATGGTCGCAACCTTCCCCATTTCCAGGGCAATCCCGCTTGCCAGTCCGCCGTTCTGCATCCCTACTTCCAGCGCGATGGTCCGGCATGAATTTTCATCCAGCGATAACAGCCTGCATCCCCAGTATCCCAGGAAATAACCGGCCAGGTTATGGATCAGGCAGGCCAGGACCAAAGCCAGTCCGATGGCCATCAGGCTATCCCTGCCGGCAGCAGTTATGATGGTAATGATCACCCCTATCCCAATCATGGAAACGAGTGACATCACCTTATCTAGCCATCCCTTCCTGCCACGGGCATAATACCTGAAGGTCAAAGCTGCAATTATTGGCAAAACGGAGAACCATAGCATATCCATGGCAGTGGCTGAAAGGAATTGCTGAAGCGAAACATCATTGATCTGGAAGTTGAGAAAATTCTTGGCCAGAATAATGAGGAAGTAAACAATGGCCTGGATGATAATGCTTTTCCATCGGGTCAGGCCATATCCAATGGCATTAAAGATCAATCCGGCAACGATGGGCAGGATTACAATATTGACAATGCTCAGCATCATGCTCCAGAAATCTATGGGAACATATTGTCCGGCCAGCAATTTCATCAACAGCGGGGTCATGACAGGAGCCAGCATAGTGGCCACCGCAGTAAGTGTAACTGATAGTGCCAGGTTTGCCCTTGCGATAAAAGACATGACATTGGATGCCAGTCCGCTCGGCGAAGATCCGACCAATATGATCCCGGCCGCGATCTCAGGCGGGAATCCGAATGCTTTGGCAATGCTGACCCCAACAATGGGCATGATGGTAAACTGGCAAACTATACCTATGATCACACCTCTTGGCATACGGATCACATCGGCAAAATTTTTAATGCTCAGCTGTGAGCCCATGCCGAACATGATGATCTGCAGTAGGGGGACAATGGACCTTTTCAGATCGAAATCCCCGATCTGCCGGAATAATTGGTGATAATTCATCTATACAGTTACAGCGGCGAAGATCCAGATAGTATAAGCAAATTTCTTCAGCTTACCATGACCATGGAAACTGATAGCCAGACTCACAAAGAACAGGGTGAGCAGGGGACCGGTCAGTCCCGGGATACCCATGATCCATGCATAAATGAAGCCAGCCATTAACAGGAGGGAAATAATCAATAGGATCTTGAAAATAATATTGCGCATAGTGTGAATTTATTAAATTTATGCATTGATCCCAACACGAAAAGAAATATCATGAAAAAAAAGACAAAATCCCTCCCCGCAGATTCACGCAGAAACTTCCTGAAAAAGGCCGGTCTTGGCGGGCTTTCAGCAGGACTTCTACTC
>DAOUVF010000241.1 GCA_030667765.1 Bacteroides sp. | reverse complement strand
TTGATAATACCTTTTATCATTGTGCTTTCGCTTGTTCTTATTTATATAGCACTCAGTCTTCTCGTTTTTGACGCTGACCCCCTTATAAGCTTATTGGGCAGGATGACAGATGCATATCTGTTATTTCAGGAGGGGATTGCCAATAAGGTCCTTCACCGGGCAGGCTCCGGGGTGCATGTGCAAAATCACCTGGTGATGCTGGATGGTTCTGGTTACGATACGGTCAGAAGCGGAACCCTGATGAGGAAGTGGCTTTTACTATTGCTGCTGCTTGCCTGGTTAACCCCCGCCAGCCTAAAAAAGAAACTGGTATTCAGCGGTCTCGTCATTGTGCTGAATTTCATAATGTCGCCCGTAACGATCGCCATACAGGCGCATTTAAGTTCACATGGGACTGATCTGTACTCCAATACCAGGATATCCAGGACAGCAGCACATCTGATGAATATGACCCTGCTGTTTGTATGGTTAAGGAATCACCGGGAATCAGTCTGGAAGTTCCTTTCGCGTTTCAGGATAAGCAGTGATCTGATAAAGCGGAAATCCACTTCCATTGTTGTACTGAGTTATGTTTATCTGATCCTGGGCTATTTCATCCTGGCTTGCTTTGAATTTACACCCTGGGTCAATTTCCTTTTTAATTCATCCCACGAAATCCTCTCCTGGTTTAATATTGATTCCGTGGTTGAATCACAGGTGCTGATCGGGGATAAGGGATCCCTTTCGATGCTTAAAAGCTGTCTGGGTCTTAATACAATGTTGTTGTTTGCTTCGCTCGTTTTCATCATGGGTGAGAATAGCCTGGCAAGCTGGATCTATATTGTATCCGGACTGCTCATCCTGAATATTGCCAACATCATGCGGCTGGTGCTGCTTTTCATGCATATCCAGGAACATGGAACCTATGTTGGTATTGTTGATTACCATGCCCTTTATGACTATGCTATCTATGGCATTGTATTTATCCTGTGGGTGATCTGGTTTGAGAAATTCTCACATTTCAGAAAATAACACCGTGGTATAACCGGGATCAGTGCATCAAGGCTGATTCCAGTCCTTAGTATCGATAAGGTCCTTGTAACGGGCAAGGTTCATTACGAATGCATCGGGATAGCCGATGATCTTAATACCCGGTATTGCAGTGAGTGCCTCTTCCGGTGTTTCGAATTCACCCACCACATACCGGTATATTCCATCTTTGCCGATGATTCTTTTGATCCCGTGTATGGCGATGAAATAATCCATGTCAAGGGGACTTGACATCGCGATGATCTGTATGGTGTAGATCTTGTTCGATAAATCATGCATGCTGCTTTCCACCCGGATGATGCGGTCAAGTTCACGTTTTTCGATAAGCTTGGCGCCGGGAAACCCCTTATCCGCCGCAGTATTCAACAGGCCTAGTGCATCTGCCTTTTTATTGTACCTCCCGGTCGTATAAATAAATGAGCTGTTGGTCTGGATTTCATGGATCAGTTCCTTATTCAGGATCTTCGGGATATTATAATCTCTTTCAATTGTTGTACTCAGGAGCACGGAATAATTGAGATCCACCTTCGGCCGGAGATGCTCGGGTACGAAGATCTCTTCAACGGTGATCCGTTCATCCTCAAAATTCATCAATCTCACCTCAACATGCCTGTTCAGTTCTCGTCCGGCCGGATTATCGGTTCCATCCGGGTTATAATTGATGGCAATGTTCTCCTGTTCACCTACACCTTTAGCTATGAAGCGGTTATTTGCTATTCCTTTTCCGGTCAAAAAACCGGCTACTGTCCTGGCCCTTTTCCTGGAGAGCTCCAGGTTGTAATCTTCCTTTCCCATGGCATCGGCATGACCTATAACTTCTACAGATAATTCAGGGAACTGTTCCATGATCATACAGAGCCTGTCAACATCCTGTATGGCTCCATCATCGAGCAGAAAATTGTCAAATTCAAACATGATGTTCTTGATGACAAGGAATTCCCCGGTATTAACCCCGTGGATCTCTGTTTCAGATTTTTCTGACAATTCTGATTCCAGGGGGGTTACCTCCCGGTTGAGGGCCGTGTAGTTATCCGTGCTTGCCAGGAAGCCGGGTTCCCCGAGTTCAAGGGGTTCTATCATATAGATACCGGTTTCGCCGTTTTCACCCCTGGCTGCGGAGGCAAAATAAGCATTCCTTCCACCGTATTCCGGGATATAGTTCAAATCATCATCCGGTGTGTTGATCGGATACCCCAGGTTTTTGGGCAGGGCCCATGATCCGTCAGGCTGTCTGCTGGTCAGGAAAACGTCATAACCCCCAATGGTGGTATGTCCCTGTGAACTAAAATAGAGCAATTCCCCGTCATCTGTTATAAACGGGGTATTCTCATTGTACATGGTATTCAGTTTTGGTCCCACATTATTGGGCTTGCCCCATTTTCCATCTTCCTGTGCTTCAGATACATATATATCAAGCGCCCCATATCCGCCTTTCTTATTGCTTGTGAAGTAGAGTTTCTGCCCGTCACCGGAAAGGCTGGCTGAAGATTCATAATATGCCGTATTGATATATTTGGGCAATGCCTCCATACCTGACCACCGTTTGCCGTCAAAATGACTTATATACAGATCGGAATTGAAGGGATCAGACCGGGTAAGTAACATGGTATATCCATCATGGGAAAGAGAACTGATCTGGCAATCCGGGTAGTTCCCAAGCTGGGTATGTATGGTCGATGGCCTTGTCCAGGTACCGTCTATGTTCTTGGCCATCATGATGATTTTCTCCTCAGCTGTTTTCGCCATGCAAACCATGGTGGTGTTGTCGGCCGATCGTACACCGAATAATGCATTATCTATGAATTCATCACCGGTCTCCATTTTAGTAAATTTTACCTGCAGTGGGCGGGAGGTCATTTCTTCGGCCAATTCACAAGCCTCGATCTGTTTGTCGACGTATTCCAGGTTTGCAAAGTCATCTCCCTCCACTTCAAACTTATAATGGACATAATAGTCGATGGCATCCATAAAATCAAAATTGAGGTGATGTGCCCTTCCCAGGTAAAAAAGCGCTTCATAAGGTGCTTCCTTTTCCCGGTATGAACCATCCTTGTATTTCTTTGTCATAGCCTGTATGGCTCCTTCTAGGTAAGGTATGGATTCATGCTTTTTTCCCGGGATATTCTGATAACATAGACCGATCAGGTATTGGACATTCCGGTTCCCGGGTTCCATTTCCTGCAACTTCTCGTAAGTTTTAAGGGCTGCTTCATAATCTTCAGTAAGGAAGAGGTACTGGGCTTCAACAAAAGACCGTTTGAAGGGTCTTGAATTGACTCCCAGGTTGAAGCTTGTCAAAAAAAATACACAAATTATGGTGAGTAATAAAGTTTTCATCACGAAGGGTTAATTTATATAGATCCAAAATTATGTTGTTTCAATATTGTTTTTGACATGCTAACAGCTGGATTATTAACAAGGTGGAGCTTTCTATTAACAATTCCGGCTGGGCATGGCAGAATATTCGATTTATCTCTATATTGGAACGTATTTCAGCATTGGCGGAATAAACATGAATGCATGCAAGGGATCAGGGAAGTGCTTGAGTCTGGAGAATATTTGAAAAATCCCTGATTCATTATGAATTTCCGGGAATAACAATTATTTTTATTTCGTGGTCATAACCATTCGGCCACCTAGATCTGCACTTCATGGATTGGACAGATTTTCATGAATTTTTCAGGCTGATTGAAGACGATAATCTCAGCCTGTTTTACAGGGGTGATTTTGCAGACGATATTACCATTCGCCTGATTGATCTGTCTGAATCTCACTTCAAAAAAGGGAAGGAACAGATGTCTTTAAAAAAGAAAGTTTCCTTCCTTATGGCTGAATGTTTTCAGAATGTTATCAGGTATGGTGAAGAACTGACTTCCGATCATTACCTCCAGGAACAGACGGGATTTTTCATGACCCGTAATCACAACAACAAGTTTTATATTGCTTCGGGCAACCTGATCGAGCAATCCCAGATCCGGTTTCTTCAGGACAGGATTGAAAACATCAATATGCAAAGCCATGAAGAATTGAAGGAGATGTATATGAGAGTACTGGGGGGAGAAGCATTTACGGCAAAAGGAGGAGCCGGACTGGGCATGATTGAAATGGCCAGGAAATCAGGGCGGAAGCTGCAAACTGAATTTGAGCAGATCAGTGACCTGATGGCGTATTTCTATATTCAGATGATAATTGATTCACATGGTCAATCGGATGAGGCCGGCAAAGAAGGACTCCATATTGACCATGCCATACAGATGAACCAGTTGCTGAGGAAGAACAGTGTGATTCTGGCCTACCAGGGGGATTTCAGGCAGCATACCATCCTTCCCCTGCTTAACATGATTGAAAAGAACCTGATGGTGAAGAGGACAAAATATGCCGCCTATAAAACCCTTTTTCATGTACTTGTGGAAATGCTTCAGAATGTAATGCACCACGGGTTGACCGTTCATGATAAACGCGAGGGCCTTTTTACAATCGGCCTGAACGAGAACCATTTCACCATAAGTGCCGCCAACTATGTGGAGTGTGAGAAAGTGCCATCCCTGAAAGAAAAAATGGATCATTTTTTATCTCTTGAGGACCATGATCTGAAAGAACTGTCAAGACTGATACTTCAGGAACGGGAAGATGGCCCCTTCAGGGGATCCGGACTGGGGGTCATAGATATCATCAGGGCAAGCATCACAAAACCCAAATACGTGATCATTCCTGTCGATGATACCAAATTCCTGTTTTACCTGAATGTGAAGGTGTAGTGCATAGATTCTGGTATGATAATTGAAGAGTTGTTCAGGAATATTAAAATGCAGACCATGAAATTACTACCTGTATATTTTGCGATACTGGCCATGGGGCTGGCCTCCTGCAGCGGACTGAAAGTTGTTCAGGATAATGACTCCACTATTAATTTCAACCGTTATGAGACTTATAACTTTACACCGGCAGCTGACTCTATTCCTATCAACCAACTGAACAAGAGGAGATTATTCAATGCAATTTCAGCAGAAATGAATGAAAACGATATCCGCTGGGCTGCTGATCCTGATCTGTTTGTGCATGTACACATGCTGCTGAAAGGCAGGACAAAGA
>DAOUVF010000124.1 GCA_030667765.1 Bacteroides sp. | reverse complement strand
TTTCGTTCATTGGCATAGCCGACGGACTGGTCAATAGTTTTCTTTGCAGAACCGATCACACTGGCTCCCAGCTTGATCCTTCCCATGTGGAGAATGTTCAGGGCGATCCGGAATCCTTCACCCCGCTTGCCAAGAAGGTTGTCTGCAGGTACCTTGCAATAATTAAAAAAGATCTGCCTGGTAGAGGACCCTTTTATCCCCATTTTTTTCTCTTCAGGATTGAAAGTAATGCCCGGAAAATCCCTTTCAACAATAAAGGCACTCAGCACACGGTCGTTGTCTATCTTGGCAAAAACGGTCATCACATCCGCGAATCCGGCATTGGTGATCCACATCTTTTGCCCGTTCAGGATATAATGTTCCCCATCCTCTGAGAGTACGGCTTTGGTGATCCCTGAATTGGCATCGGAGCCGGCACCCGGTTCGGTCAGGCAATAGGCACCAACCATCTCACCCGAGGCAAGTTTGGGGATATATTTTTTTCTCTGTTCCTCATTCCCATAATAGAGAATGGGAAGGGTACCTATACCTGTATGGCAGGAGAAGGCAACGGCGTAGGAGTACCCGGAACCCATGATCTCACTTGCATACATTGCGGTAATAAAGGACTGGGCAAATCCTTCATATTCTTCTGGTATTGAAATGGCCAGTAAACCCAGCTCCCCGGCTTTGACAAGGAGTTCGCGCATGAGTCCTTCTTCCTGGGCATCTATCTGTTCGAGGACAGGGAATATCTCTGTATCAAGAAAATCCTGGCATGTCTGCCCGATCATTTTCTGCTCTTCATCAAATTCTTCAGGAATAAAAACATCTGCCGGGTCGGTTTCTTTCACCAGAAACTCACCACCGGTTATTAATTTTGAGTTTTCCATATATTCAGGTTTAATGGTGTTATCGTGATGCTTTAGAGTCCAAGTGCCGTGACCACCAGTTCAACTATATCGTAATTCCTGATCGTTTCCTCCCTGTTCTTGTATTTCAGTCCGTCGGTAATCATCACCATGCAATAGGGACAGGCTGTTGCAATGATATCAGCCCCGGTTTCCAGGGCCTCTTCTGTCCGTTCCATGAATACTTCCTTATCCCCTGTTTCTGCCTCCTTGAACATTTGTCCACCGCCGGCACCGCAACACAGTGCAAAACTCCTGCTGCGTTTCATCTCCCGCTTTCCGGCTGAAAATGCATCCAGTATCTGTCGCGGAGCATTATATTCCCCGTTTGCCCTTCCCAGGTAACAGGGATCGTGATAGGTTATCCTCTGATCTTTGTATGAATCCTGAGGTATCTTCAGTTCCCCCTCAGCAATCCGGTCACGAATGAATTGTGTATGGTGGACCACCTCGTATGTACCACCCAGGTCCGGGTACTCATTCTTAAAGGTATTATAGGCATGAGGATCGCAGGTCAGGATCTTTTTGACCCCGTATGCCTCGAATATTTCAATATTCATCAGCGCCTGCATCTGGTACAGCATCTCATTACCTGCCCGGCGGGCGACATCGCCGCTGGAGGATTCTTCAGTCCCAAGTACAGCATAGGAGGTTCCCAGATAAGCCAGTAGTTTTACAAAAGCCCGTGAAACGTTCTTATAGCGGTCATCGAATGCACCGGCACTGCCCACCCAGTATAAATATTCAGGTTGTTCTCCCTGCGCAATGCGGTCGGTAAACAATGGAACGGCTACTTTGATCTGATTTGTTTCCATACTAACCGGGTATATCGTTCATGCTAATATCTTCTGCCCATAGCATCCGGTCTTCCATAGAGAACTGCCAGGGTGCACCGTTGTTTTCAATATTTGAAAAAATGGAATTCAACTCACCGGGGGCAGCAGATTCTTCCATGACCAGGTAACGTCTCATATTAACGATAAGGACGGGGTGATTGATATTGATCGGGCATTCCTGGGCGCATGCATTACAGAGTGTACAGGCCCAGAGTTCCTCCTCCGAGACCAGGTCCCTGATCAAAGATTTTCCATCGCTGAATTCAGTCCCCTCTTTGACCAGCCCGGGACCTTTCTCCTTCATCCTTGCCCTGACATCCATGATGACTTTTCTCGGGGAAAGCTTTTTCCCGGTAATATTGGCCGGACATACAGAAGTACAACGTCCGCATTCAGTACATGCCAGTGAATCCAGGTAACTCTTCCAGCTTACATCTTCAATATCCAGGACCCCGAACCGTTCAGTATCTGCTTCCTCCTCTCCTTCAGCGGGTGAGGCAAAGGCCTGGTCAGGATCCATCATGATCTTTACTTCCCTGGTAATATTTTCCATGGTATCCAGCTTTCCAAGTGGTTCGAGCCGGCTGAGGAATACATTCGGTACGGACATGAACACATGAAAATGTTTGGAATAAGGCAGGTAGTTGGCGAAAATGAAGATCAGCAGGATATGGGCCCACCAGTTGGTTTCATAGAGTATATGATTGGCTTGGCCTGTCGTGCGAAGGAATCCTGCCATGAAAATGCTCACCGGATAATAACCGTAGATCTGATTACCGGCCTCTGCAGCCGATAGGATATAGAATGTGTTCATCCCGAGTAATGAGATCATCAGCAGCAGGATCATGGTAAGGGCGATATTGGCATCCACATGCGATATATGCTTCATCTCTATGCCGCTGAACCGCTTCACATTCAGGAAAAGCCTCCGGGCCAGGAAAACGATGATCGCAAAGGCGATGAGCAGGGCAAAAATATCACCCGAGGCCATGATGATATCATAAAAGATGCCCAGGAAACGGAGTACCTTTTCAGTCCCCGTTACACCATCAATCATCATTTCTATACTGCCGATCAGGATCACACAGAATCCCCAGAATACCAGGGCATGGAGCAGTCCCATTACCGGCCGCCTGAAGATCTTGGTCTGGCCGATAGCTACTTTCAGCATGAGAACAGTCCGTTCACCGATCTGCCTTACCTTGAAAGCCGGTTTGGTAAGTTTAAAGAAGCGGATAAACCGGCGGGTGGTTACTGCAAAGGCAGCGATGGTAAAAACCAGAGCAATGATGAAAACAACCTGTTTTACCATATCAGGACTTATTGGGCTTTAGCAGTTTTGATCTCCTTGATCAGATCCGGCAATACCCTGGCTGCATCTCCTATGATCCCATAGTCTGCGGCTTCAAAAATGGGAGCATCCTTATCCGTATTCACCGCTACAATAAACTTCGAGGAACTCACTCCTGCAAGATGCTGGATGGCCCCGGAAATACCGAATGCAAGATACAGGTTGGGTGCAATTATTTTCCCGGTCTGGCCGGTGTGTTCGTCATGTGAACGCCAGCCTTCATCTGACACCGGCCTGGAGCAGGCAAGTGCAGCACCCAGCAGGTCGGCAAGCTGTTCGAGAGGCTGCCAGTTATCACCCGATTTCATGCCCCTCCCTCCGGAAACTACGGTTTCGGCATCCGTCAACAGGACCTTACTGCTCTGTTTCTGAATATCCTTAATGCTGGTCTGTACGGCAACGTCTGCAAGTCCGCCGTCAAAAGGCTCCACGCTGGCAGTTCCCCCTGCTTCAATCAGCTCGAAGGAATTCTGTGCAAGGGTAAGGATCACCTTTTCAGTGTTGATCTTAACCCTGCTGAAAGCTTTACCACTGAAAACCTTCTTGCTTACAATGAAGGGATCTGCCGATTCCGGGAGGGCTGTAACACCTGGGGCAAGTCCCGCAGCAAGTTTCACTGACAATCTCGGCGCCAGCGCTTTACCGCTGTTGTTATGGGACAGGATGATGGCCCTGGCACCGGTCTTTTCAGCCGCTGCAGAAATAATTGAGGTATAGAGTTGATTATCCAGTCCGCCTGCCTTCCCGTCATCAGCCGATAAAACGGTGGAGGCTCCGTAGATGCCAAGCTTTGCAAGTTCTGCCTCCTCCACCTTCCCGATGGATATGGCTGTCACTGACGTATCCAGCAAAGATGCAACCTTTGTGGCATAAGAGACCAGTTCGAAGGACAGCTTCTTGAATTTACCATCCCAGTTTTCTGTGTAAACCAATACTGACATATCTTGAATTATAATTTTCGGTTAATGGAGATCAGATGACTTTTGCCTCATTCTGGAGAAGCTGTACCAGCTCCTTCACATTATCAGCATCAACCATTTTGCATGGTTCTTTGGGTGTGGGCAATGTGAAATCCAGGAATTCGGTAAGCGGTTCGACAGCTGCTGCAGGCACTACCTGAAGGGGCTTTTTCCGGGCCATCATGATCCCCCTCATCGCAGGGATCCTGGGTTCCTTTGCAATCCCCTTCTGTACAATGGCCACGAATGGCACAGGGACACTCACTTCTTCCTTTCCACCGTCAATTTCACGGTTGATGACCACCGCACCCTTATCCAGCCGGAGAGATGAAACGGCAGAAACGGATGGCCTGTCCAGCAACTCTGCCAGCATTCCACCCACTGCGGAGCTATTGTAATCACTCGATTCTATACCATTCAAAATAATATCGTAATTATCCTTTTTTACCACTTCGGCGATCTGGGAGGCAACCAGGTAAGCATCTCCCACTTCAGCATCCACCCGGATGGCATCGTCAGCCCCTATGGCCAACCCTTTTCTCAGGGTGGGTTCGGCAGCCGCCGGTCCGACTGTGATCACAGTCACTTTTTCAATCCCGCTGGAAGCATCCTCCCGGAGCTCCATGGCCCTGGTGAGTGCCAGCTCATCCCAGGGATTTATAATCCATTGCACCCCGTTTGTATCAAAGGCGGTGTTGTCATTCACGAACCGCACCTTTGTAGTTGTATCGGGGACATTACTAATACAGATAAGCAATTTCATGATTATGAATTATAAGGATTATGCCTGGGCAGTGGGGCCACCGAAATTCATCGGGATCGGTGGGGTGCCTGCTCCTTCTACTTTTTTAATTGGGCCGTGCATGCTCTCATACTTGGAAATATTATCCTGCAGGGCAAGCATTAGCCTTTTGGCATGTTCGGGTGTCAGGATGATCCGGCTCTTTACATCGGCCTTGGGTATGCCTGGCATCACCCGGATAAAATCGACCACGAATTCAGAGCTGGAATGGGTAATCACAGCCAGGTTGGAATACACCCCCTGAGCCACGTCCTCTTTCAGCTCTATGTTGATCTGATTTGCCTGTTGCTTCTTTTCGTCTTCCATGGTGCAAGTACCTATTTGGTTTTGTCTTCCCCGATCACGTCAGGGTTCTCAGTGGGGGGTTGTTGTCCCCCTACCAGCGCCTCGTATTCTTCACGTGAACCCACTACCAGCCTCTCATAATCCCTGACGCCGGTACCGGCAGGTATCAGGTGACCCACGATTACATTTTCCTTCAGGCCTTCAAGGCCGTCCACCTTACCAAAGATGGCGGCCTCATTCAGCACCTTGGTTGTTTCCTGGAATGATGCAGCCGAGATAAAGCTCTTTGTCTGAAGCGCAGCCTTGGTGATCCCCTGGAGGATCTGGTTGGAGGTGGCAGGAACCGCATCCCTGGCTTCAATCTGTGCCTTATCCTTCCTCTTCAGCAGGGAATTATCATCCCTTAGTTTTCGTGCTGTAATGATCTGTCCCGATTTCAATGCTTCTGAATCACCCGGTGTGATCACTACCTTTTTGCCGAATATCCAGTCGTTCTCGTCCATGAACCTCCACTTGTCTACAACCTGCTTCTCCAGAAATTTGGTATCTCCCGGATCTTCAATATCGACCTTGCGCATCATCTGCCGGACAATGACCTCGAAGTGTTTGTCATTGATCTTAACTCCCTGCATCCTGTAGACTTCCTGTACCTCATTAACAATATACTCCTGTACCTTGGTCGGTCCCTTGATGGCCAGAATGTCAGCCGGTGTAATGGCGCCATCCGACAACGGTGTACCGGCCTTTACGAAATCATTCTCCTGGACAAGGATCTGCTTGGACAGGGGTACCAGGTATTTCTTCAATTCCCCGGCCTTGGACTTGATAATGATCTCACGGTTACCCCGCTTGATCTTCCCGAAGGATACTTCCCCGTCAATTTCAGAAACGACTGCAGGGTGCGAAGGATTCCTGGCTTCAAAAAGCTCGGTGACCCTGGGCAGACCGCCCGTGATATCTCCTGATTTCCCAACCAATCTCGGGATCTTTACCAGGATGTCCCCGGTAAGTACCGAATCCCCTTCATTCACCATAATATGGGCACCTACAGGCAGGTTGTAAGATTTAAGCACATCTTTCTTGGCTGACATGATCTTGATGCCAGGGTTCTTGGTTTTGTCCCGCGTTTCGATAATAACCTTTTCACGGTACCCGGTCTGCTCATCTGATTCCTCACGGTAGGTAATTCCTTCCAGGACAGCCTCAAATGAGATTTTACCGTCACTTTCAGAAACAATGACCGCATTATAAGGATCCCATTCACAGATAAGGTCACCCCGCTTAACTTCTGCCCCTTCCTTCGAATAAAGTTTGGATCCATAGTTAATGGAATGGGTGGTCAGGGGTATCCTGGTGTTCTTGTCGATGATCCTCATTTCTGCCAGGCGGCCAATTACGATATCTAACTTCGAACCATCGTCTTGTATCTTTTCGACGCATCGCAGGTCATCTATCTCCACGATACCGTCATACTTTGAAATTACATTTGATTCAGATGTAATATTGGAAGCGGTTCCACCCACGTGGAAGGTTCGCAGTGTAAGCTGTGTACCTGGTTCCCCGATGGATTGTGCCGCGATCACACCAACGGCTTCTCCGTTCTGGACCATTTTCCCGGTGGCCAGGTTCCTGCCATAACACTTGGCACAGACCCCTTTCTTAGCCTCACAGGTCAGCACCGACCTGATCTCGACCTGCTCAAGCGGTGAATCATCAATATGCCTGGCGATCTCTTCCGTGATTTCCTCTCCGGAATCAATGATCAGGTCGCCTGTCAAGGGATGATAGACATCGTGAACGGTTGTCCGGCCGAGTGTCCTTTCATAAAGGGACTCCACAGTCTCTTCATTGTTCTTGATGGCGGTGGCCAGTATCCCCCTGAGTGTACCACAATCAAATTCCGAAGTGATCACGTCCTGTGAAACGTCCACCAGCCTCCGGGTAAGGTAACCGGCATCGGCTGTTTTCAGGGCCGTATCTGCCAGACCCTTACGGGCACCGTGTGTGGAGATAAAATACTCCAGTACCGATAGTCCTTCTTTAAAATTGGAAAGGATGGGGTTCTCGATAATTTCGGAACCGGTAGCCCCTGATTTCTGGGGTTTTGCCATAAGTCCCCTCATCCCTGATAGCTGGCGGATCTGTTCCTTGGAACCCCGGGCACCGGAATCAAGCATCATATACACGGGATTGAATCCCTGGTTATCAGAACTCAGCTGTTTCAGCAGGGATTGGGTCAACTTCGCATTGGTATGTGTCCAGATATCAATGATCTGGTTATATCTTTCATTATTTGTGATAAATCCCATGTTGTAATTGTTCACCACCTCATCAACCTGCTCGTAACCCTCGTCCACGAATTCGGTATTCTGGTTCGGAACGATCACATCATCGAGGTTAAAGGACAATCCTCCTCTGAAGGCCATCTTGTATCCAAGTGCCTTGATGTCATCCAGGAACTGGGATGTGGCGGCTGTACCTGTCTTTTTCAGTACATCACCGATGATATCCCTGAGGGATTTCTTGGTCAGCAGCTCGTTGATGAAGCCAACATTCTCCGGGATAAACTGGTTGAACATCACCCTTCCCACGGTGGTCTCGACCATCTCTTCCTTTTCATCAGCACCGCCATTCTTGCGAAGCCGGACCTTTATGATGGCATGCAGGTCAACCATACCCTCATTAAAGGCAATATTCACTTCCTCGGGCGAATAAAATACCAGCCCTTCTCCTTTCATCGGGTGTTCCTTGGT
>DAOUVF010000111.1 GCA_030667765.1 Bacteroides sp. | reverse complement strand
GCACAAAAATATAAATATTTTACTTAAAGATATGGTATTTTGCAAAAAATGTATATTTTTGCAAAATGAATGTATAAATATACATTATGAAATCCAAAACCCAGCGCTTACTGGCTATTCGCAGGCTCATTGAGAAGCAGGCTGTTGCCAGCCAGGATGAATTATTGTCGATGTTGAAGCAGGAAGGATTTGAGGTACTGCAGGCAACATTGTCGAGGGACCTGAAATTCCTTGAGGCAGGGAAGATCCCTGACAAGGAGAGGGGATATATATATGTGCTGCCGCGGGGAAAACATCAGAACAGGCAGTCGGTAACCATGGGAAATTTCCCATTGAACGGATTTATATCCATTGAATTTGCCCGCGATATGGCTGTGATCAAAACCCATCCCGGGTATGCACAAAGCATTGCCTCTGCCATAGATGAAATGGATGCCTATGAGATTATGGGAACCATTGCTGGTGACGACACAATTCTACTGATCCCGCGTGATGAGGTTGGCAAGGAAGATATAAGGAATGCGCTGGCATTATTATTCCCGGTTGAACAATTATAAAAAATAACAGATATGGAAAAGTTTGTGATAACAGAAGCGGGCAAGGATCACCTGAACTATATTCCGGATATCCAAAAAGCCATCGAGGAAGCTGCCAGGGTGAAGGGTACAGGACTGGCAAAACGATCTGCTGAATACCTCACGGAAAAGATCCGGGAAGGGAAAGCCATTATCGCCGTCACGGACAGCGGTGATTTCGCAGGTTTCTGCTATATAGAATCATGGGGGCATGAAAAATTCGTGGCCAATTCAGGTTTGATTGTACTTGAGAAATTCAGGGGATATGGACTGGCCATGAAGATTAAGGCCAGGGCATTCCGTTTATCCAGGAAAGTATTCCCGGGTGCCAAGATGTTCGGATTAACCACCAGCCTGGCGGTTATGAAAATTAATTCTGCCCTTGGTTATAAACCGGTAACCTTCTCGGAACTGACCGATGATGATGAATTCTGGAAGGGCTGCCACAGCTGTGCATATTATGATATATTGTTCCGGACCAACCGGACCCACTGCCTGTGCACCGCCATGTTATATGATCCGGAAAAGAAAAAATACGGTGCGCTTAAAGGCAAGTTTTTGAAAAAGAATGGCAAACATGTAGTCAAAAAGAAAGTAAACATTAAATCTAAATAGGATGAAACAGAAAGTAGCATTGGCATTTAGCGGGGGACTAGACACATCCTTTTGTGTAAAATACCTGAGCCAGGAGAAGGACCTGGAAGTACATTCAGTATTTATCAATTCGGGTGGCTTCAGTAAGCAGGAAGAAGAGAAAATTGAAAACCGTGCAAGGTCGCTGGGTGTGGCAACACATATATGCATAGATGTTTCAGGGACATATTACCGGAAATGCATCCGTTACCTGGTTTACGGGAATATGATGAGGAACCATCATTATCCAATGTCCGTTAGTTCCGAGAGGATCTTCCAGGCCATGGCAGTGGTGGAATATGCACTACAGCAAGGCATAAATATTGTGGCACATGGAAGTACCGGCGCAGGCAATGACCAGGTCCGGTTTGACATGATCTTCCAGATCCTCGCACCTGATATCGAGGTGCTGGCCCCCATACGTGAACTTAAGTTATCAAGGGAAGCAGAAGTTGAATATCTTCAGAAAGTCGGTTTCAACGAATCCTTTGAAAAGCATGCTTACAGTATCAACCAGGGACTCTGGGGAACAACTGTAGGCGGGAAAGAGACCCTGACATCCGGACAGGGTTTACCGGAGGAAGCCTACCCCTCCCAGTTGAAAGATGATAAACCCAGGGACCTGACCGTTGAATTCAACAAGGGGGAAATTGTGGGCGGTATAGCATCCATCCGGAAGATCCAGCAGGAAGCTGCTGCCCTGGCCATTGGCCGTGGCATTCATATTGGTGAGACTATAATAGGGATCAAGGGACGGGTCGGTTTTGAGGCCGCCGCCCCGGCCATTATCATACGTGCCCACCAGGAACTGGAAAAACATACCCTGGGGAAATGGCAAACCTATTGGAAAGACCAGCTTTCAGAATGGTATGGCATGATGTTGCATGAGGGCCAATACATGGATCCGGTCATGCGGAATATTGAAAAATTTCTGGAAGACACACAGATGTTTGTCTCTGGAAAAGTGTATCTTACGCTCCGTCCGTATGCCTTCGAGGTGAATGGGATTGAATCGGAACATGACCTGATGAAAGCTTCGGGAGCAACATATGGCGAGATGCATGAAGGATGGAGCGGAGAGGATGTCATCGGATTCACCCGGATCATGAGTAATCCTGCCAGGCTCTATCATTCATTACATCCTGATAAATCTTAAAAAGGGTAGAAAATGAAGGAAAAAATTGCAATCCTGGGCGGGGGCAATATTGGAAAAGCCATAGCCAAAGGCCTCCTGGAATCCGGAAAATTTCCGGCAGAAAATCTGGTTGTTACCGATCTGAACTTGCGTTATCTGGACGATCTGAAAGCAGAAGGGATAACTGTGACAACAGATAATAATAAGGCAGTCAGGTCATCGGATATTGTCATTCTTTGTGTTCAACCAACCCAGGTTACTGATCTGATAACCGAGATAAAAGATGCAATTGATCCGGATAAACAGATCATTGCCTTTGTGATTGCTGCCTATGAGGTAAATGATATCCGGGAATTAATCGGCAAACCGGTCAATGTGGTCCGGGTGATGCCCAATACAGCAATTGCCATCCGGGAATCCATGACCTGCCTGGCTACCCATGACGGCAGTGACGGTGCGATGGAAAAAATTCAATCAATTTTTGATCACCTGGGGACCACCATGGTTATCAGGGAAAAACTGATGGGCGCAGCCACCATCTTGGGAGCCTGCGGTATTGCCTATTTCCTGCGTTTTATTCGCGCAGCCTCACAGGGGGGCATACAGGTTGGTTTTCATGCTAATGAAGCACAAATCATCGCCGCCCAGACTGCACGCGGGGCAGCCTCACTATTGCTGCAGACAGGCAATCATCCTGAAGATGAGATTGACAAGGTGACCACCCCAAGGGGATGTACCATTGCCGGCCTGAACGAAATGGAGCATTTCGGACTAAGCTCAGCAGTGATCAAGGGGATCATCACTTCTTACAACGAAATTGAAAAACTGAAATAATACCGGTATGGACCTGGATGCCTGTCAGGATATGGCTGTGGGCCTGGTAAAGGAGTTGATCAGGAATCCTTCGGTAAGCCGGGAAGAAAAGCTGGCTGCAGATCTGCTGGAAGTGGTCCTGAAAGAGCATGGTCTGACGGTAACTCGCAAGCATCATAATCTGTGGACAGTCCACCGGGTCTCAGATGACAGGCCGAATATCCTGCTCAATTCACACCTGGATACAGTAAAGCCCGTGGCCGGGTGGAAAAGGGATCCCTTTGTGCCACAGGTGGAAGGGGAAAGGATCTATGGCCTGGGGAGCAATGATGCCGGAGGCCCGCTGGTATCTTTGCTGGCCTGTTTTCTGCATTATGCAGGCAGGCAGGATAATCCCTTTAACCTGATCTTTGCAGCCAGTGCGGAAGAAGAGGTTTCCGGAGATAAGGGTGTGACAAGCATCCTGAATGAGCTGGGAAATATTGACCTGGGCATAATAGGAGAACCTACCATGAATCAGATGGCGGTGGCGGAAAAAGGGCTGATGGTGATCGACGGGAAGGGGTATGGATCCAGTGCCCATGCAGCTACCGGAGGGGGAAGAAATGCCATATATGAGGCCATGAAGGACATTGACTGGATCTCCGGATATCAATTTGAGCAGACATCTGAGTGGCTTGGACGGGTTAGCATGCAGGTGACCATGATAGCATCCGGCACACAACATAATGTGGTTCCCGATCAGTGCAGCTGGGTGGCTGATATCCGGACCAATGAGCATTATTCGAATGAAGAGGTTTTTGAGGTAATTAAGCAAAATATGAAAGGGGACGTAGAGGCCCGGTCCTTCAGGCTGAATCCGTCTTTTATTTCAGGGGAGCATCCGGTGGTGAAACGGGGGACTGACATGGGACTGAAAAGCTATGGTTCAATGACCCTTTCAGACCAGGCCCTGATGTCATTTCCAACTCTGAAAATTGGCCCCGGCGACTCAAACCGCTCGCATACGGCAGATGAATATATCCGTGTTGATGAGATCAGGCAGGGGATCAGCAATTATATACAACTGCTGGAAGGATTGCAGATCTAAATCCAAAACCATGGATCAATGAAAAAGCTTTGGGAAAAAGGAGTCTCCGTTAATAAGGAGATAGAAGAATTTACCATTGGCAGTGACAGGGAACTGGACCGGTCATTGGCCAGGTATGATATTATGGGAACCCTGGCCCATGCTGCCATGCTCAGGTCCATAGGAATCCTGTCCGATCAGGAGCATAAGGACCTGAAGGGGACACTGTTAAACATGTACAGAAAAGCAGAGGAAGGGAAATTATCCATTGAGCCGGGGGTGGAAGATATCCATTCCCAGGTGGAGAAAATCCTAACTGAAAAGCTGGGAGATACAGGCAAAAAAGTACATACCGGCCGTTCCAGGAACGACCAGGTGGCCGTGGACCTGCATTTATACATCCGGGATGAGATTCGCAAAACAGTATTTGTTGCCAGGGATCTTTTCAATGCCCTGATGCTGCTGGGCAAGGAACACCGGGATGCATTAATGCCTGGCTATACCCACTTCCAGGTTGCCATGCCGTCCAGTTTTGGATTATGGTTTACCTCCTTTGCCGAAGACATTACAGATGATATGATCCTTTTACAGGGTGCTTTTCAGGTGGCCAATCAAAATCCCCTTGGAGCGGCGGCGGGGTTCGGTACCTCCATTGCGTTGAACAGGAAGATGACGACAGAGCTGCTGGGCTTTGAATCCCTTCGCTATAATGTGATGCATGCCATGATGTCGCGGGGAAGGCTGGAAAAAATCACTGCCCAATCCCTGTCATCCCTTGCCGGTACCCTGGCAAGGCTAGCCATGGATGTTACCATGTATATGGGACAAAACCATGATTTTATTTCCTTCCCGGAAGAATATACAACAGGTTCCAGTATCATGCCCCATAAGAAGAACCCGGATGTTTTCGAATTGATCAGGGCCAAATGCAACCGGATCAAATCCCTTCCTACGGAAGCGGACCTGGTCATCAGCGGTCTGCCCAGCGGATACCACCGTGATTTCCAGGTATTGAAAGAAAACCTGATGAAGGCTTTTTCGGAATTGCAGGACTGCCTCTACATGGCAGAAAAGGTTCTCCTGCAGGTGAAAATCCGGGAGGACATTCTGGATGATCCTGTTTACAGGCATATCAGCAGTGTAGACAAGGTGAACCAGCTGGTGTTGAAAGGTATGCCATTTCGCGAGGCATACCAGGAGATTGCCAGGCAAATTCGCAATCAAACCTTTACCCCTGAAGATAGCATTGTACACACGCATGAAGGCAGCCTTGGTAATCTTTGCCTGGAAGAGATCCGTCAAAAAATGGATACGCGTATGGAATCTTTCAGCTTTGATAAGATCGATAATGCCTTACAAAAATTATTACAATGACAGAAAGCAGAGCCAGATTGGCAGATAAAAAAAGGATAGTAGTAAAGGTTGGTACCTCCACCCTCTCCTTTCCCAACGGGAAAATGAATTTTACCAGGCTGGAAAAACTGACCATGGTGTTGTCAGATCTGATGAGCTGTGGTAAGGAGATTATACTGGTATCCTCCGGGGCGATCGGTATTGGTGCAGGAATGCTCAAGATGGATGCACCACCGGACGGACTGATTGCCCGGCAGGCCCTGGCGGCTATCGGGCAGGCAGAACTGATGCGCATCTACCAGAAATTCTTCGTGGAGTATCACCAGATGGTGGCCCAGGTGCTGCTTACACCTGAGGGATTGAATGATGAAACCAGGAGAATGAATGCGCAGAATACACTGAACCAGCTGCTGACCATGAAAATCATACCGGTAGTGAATGAGAACGATACGATATCAACCGTGGAGATACAGTTCGGTGAAAACGACAGCCTCTCTGCTAAAGTAGCCAGCCTGATAGATGCGGACCTGTTGATCATCATGACCGATATTGATGGATTTTATACAAGCGATCCCAAGCAGGATGAGCATGCTGAGATGTTGCCCGAGGTGCATGAAATTACCGAAGAGATTGAACTGGCGGCACAGGGTTCCGGATCATCCTTCGGGAAGGGAGGAATGCTTACCAAGATCAATGCTGTAAAGATCTGCCGGGAGAAAGGCATTGCTACCCTGATCCTGAACGGGCAAAATCCGAAAAACATACTCAAGGCAATCGAAGGCCATGAGATCGGAACACTTTTTACCAGCGCATAAATAGCAATAAAATAACCACATTATATGGAAGAACTGATAATTAAAGGGAGGAAGGCCAAAGAAGCGTCATGGTTCCTGGCCATGGCTTCTACTGCCGATAAGAACAAGGTCCTCGGGCAGGTTGCTGAAAGTCTTGTAAGGGAATCAGAAAATATTCTGACAGCCAACCGGGACGACATGGTAAATGCCGAGAAAGCCGGCATGAAGGGTGCCATAATGGACAGGCTCCTTTTAACGGAGGATAGGATTAAATCCATGGCTGAAGGATTGACAGAAATTGCGGCATTGGAGGATCCTGTCGGGGAAATACTGGCCATGAAAAAAAGGCCAAATGGACTGGTGATCGGTCAGAAAAGGGTGCCTATGGGCGTGATCGGGATTATTTATGAATCCCGGCCGAACGTTACTGCAGATGTATTCGGACTATGCCTGAAAACAGGTAACGCAGCCATCCTGAGAGGCGGGAAGGAGGCCTATGCTTCCAACAGGGTCATTACAGATATCATTCAGAAGGTGCTGGCAGAAGAAGGTTTCCCGGCTGAATGCCTGCAACTTGTGGAAAATACCAGCCGGGACAGTGCGGTTGCCCTCATGCAATTGGACCAGTACCTGGACCTGCTGATACCGCGAGGGGGTGCTGGTCTTATCCGTGCTGTAGTGGAAAACAGCCATGTACCAGTTATCGAGACGGGCATTGGGAATTGTCATATTTATGTGGATGAGTCAGCCGACCTGGATAAAGCAGTGGCCATTACGGTCAATGCAAAAGTCCAGCGCCCCGGGGTATGTAATGCCGTAGAAAGCCTGCTGGTACATGAAAAAATTGCCGGTGAATTTATACCCAGGGTGGGGGCCGAATTAATACGGTATAAAGTTGAGATACGGGTGGACAAAGCCGTTTGCCAGCTGATAGCCGAGGCAAAGCCTGCAACAGACGAGGATTGGGAGACAGAATTCCTCGATCTGATCATATCAGCTGCCGTCGTGCCTTCCATGGACGATGCCATAAACCATATCCAGCAATATGGATCGGGCCACAGTGAAGCCATCATTACGGAGAACTACACCCGGGCACAGGCTTTTCTGAACAAGGTGGATGCTGCCGCTGTTTATGTAAACGCTTCTACCCGTTTCACGGATGGTTTTGAATTCGGGTTCGGAGCAGAGATCGGGATCAGTACGCAGAAGCTGCATGCCAGGGGTCCTATGGGACTGAAAGAACTGACTTCCACAAAATACATCATTTACGGGGACGGGCAGATCAGGGAGTAGGACGGTTATTTCTTTGACTGATGGATCAGGTCTATGAACTGGTCGAAGAGGAAATCCGTATCCATCGGTCCACCCGAAGCCTCCGGGTGGAATTGTGTGGAAAAGAAGGGTTTGGACTGGTGGATCATACCCTCATTGGTCTGGTCATTGAGATTGATAAAATAGGGTTTCCAGTCTGCACTCAGGGTATTGTTGTTGATCGCAAAACCATGGTTTTGCGAGGTGATATAAGCATTGTCCGTGCCGATTTGCAATACAGGCTGGTTGTGGCTTCTGTGCCCGTACTTCAGCTTGTAAGTATCTGCTCCTGATGCCAGTGCCATCAGCTGGTTGCCAAGGCAAATGCCCATGATCGGTTTATCCTGTGAGAAAGCCTTCGTAAGACTCCTGACCGTTTCATTGCATTGCTTTGGGTCTCCCGGTCCGTTTGAAATAAAAAGACCGTCATACTGCTCATCGAAAAAGTCATAATCCCAGGGAACCCTGATTACGGTCGTATCCCGTTGCAATAAATAGCGGATGATATTGTATTTTACCCCGCAATCAATCAGCAGGATCCTGTATTTCCCTTTTCCGTATACTTCCTTTTTGGAGACACTTACCTGTGATACCAGGTTGTCCTGGTTAGGGTCGTAGAGCTCTACATCTTCACCATC
>DAOUVF010000258.1 GCA_030667765.1 Bacteroides sp. | reverse complement strand
TCAAGCCCGTTCCCCAGGTAGAAGATCCAGATCTGGTTAGAATGGTCCTTGTATATATCGGTAATCCAGTTTTTCGAGGGTGTGCGGTTGCTTTTTCCCGCATGATACACCTTGAACTCATAACCGTCATACCGGTTGAGCCCGTCCTGGGTGCCGAACCACAGAAAACCCAGATCATCTTCAAGAAAAGAAAGGACCAGGCTGTGGGAGAGCCCGTCCTCCAGGCTGATACTGTGAAAACGAATGTAGTTGTCCTGGGCGCATATTGAAAGCGAAATCGCCCCAAGGAATAATATAATTTGAAACTTCACCCGCCTCATACCATTATGGGAGATTGAAATTCCCCTGCTCCAAATTTATAAAAATCTGTGGAAGCAGACCTGAAAAATTGATATTAATCTTTCAGGTCAATGGTTGCGACAAATCCCCCATAGGGTTTTAGATGGGCTGTGAAAGTATTTTCACCGGCTGTCAGCCTGCTGTTTTGAAGTTGTGCAGGTGCTGCCCCATCATGGATTATCTCCAACTCTGTCCCGGCCGGCATAAGCATTTCGATATTGATGGTCAGATCCTTTTCTACGGATTCACCGTTAATTCCGCCGATGTACCAGCGTTCGCCTTTTCTCCTCGCAATTACGGCATCTTTACCCGGGTAGCCTGCCAGATACCGGGTTTCATCCCAGCAAACGGGCAGTTCTTTAAGTAGAGACTGGGCATAATCCGGAAGTTCATGTGTTTTACCGGGAGTATCTGAATAATGCATTATCCCGGATTCAATCACAATCGGGAGGGCCAGCTCAAATGCATAGGTGGTGAGGTGGGGGTAGGTGCTGTTTGAGAATCCTCCCGGTGTATAGTCACAGGGGCCCACAACGTTTCGTGTGAAAGGAACAGTAGCCAGGTGGGATGGTGCATCATGGGGGTAATTCCTGTCGAATTTGTAACTCTCCCCACCCCGGACAGCCTCCATGGTCAGAAGATTGGGCCAGGTTCTTCTCCAGCCTCTGGGAAGGGTGCATCCATGAAAATTCACTACGAGCTGGTAATCGGCCGCATCTTCCAGGATATCAATATATTGTTTGATAATTTTCTCCTTATCTGACTGGAAAAAATCCACCTTGATTCCTTTGATTCCCATTTTGCTGATACGCTCGAATTCTTTTCTTCTGATCTCTCTTTCATCCATAAGGTCACGCGGTTCCTCCGGAACTTCATTATGTTTTCCCCCGGAATTATACCATAGCAGCAGTCCAACCCCTTTCCCGCTGGCATATTCAGCCAGCTGCTCAACTGAGCCATTCTTCATGTGGTTCCAGTTGGCATCTACAAGACTGTATTCCCATCCCATTTCGGCTGCAAAATCGATATAAGGCAGCAGGCGGTTATAATCCTGGGGACTATCACTTTCGGACCACCAGCTCCAGGAAGCCCTTCCAGGTTTTATCCAGCTGGTATTCTCCAACCTGGAAGGATCGGCCAGGTCTGTTACCATATCTGATTCAACAATTTCCGACAGGTTATTCCCTATAATCATGAACCTCCACGGGGTTTCCCAGGGAATTTTTGAATGAGATGTATTTTCATAATATCCCATTGCTTCTTCAGCCTCTGCAAACTTTATCCGGTACAGGCCGTCATTACATCCGGAATACAAATGGCTGGCTCCATAGTTCCCATCAAGATCAGATTCGGAAATCAAGATCCATGTGTCAAGGGACTTAAATAACAGTGGGAAAGCCCATCCATTTTTATTCAGGGGAGCTGATGTTCCGATCTCCATTGGTCCCTCATAATAAGTTTCGTAACCGGGGCTCCATCTGGCCACAGTATCGTAGGGATGGGCCCATGCCTGACCGGTCCCCAGATTAAAACCGCTTAACTCCCTGAGTACCCTCGTTTCACGGTTCATCTGTCCCGGAAACTGGTACTTGAATGCAACTCCGTCATCGAAAGCACGGAAAACCATGTTTATTTTTTTACCCTCCCGATTTTGAAAATGGATCAGCAGTTCATTGTATTCACTGCTGCAATCCAGGTGTTTTCCCGAGACAAGCTGGTAGTTTTCCCAGACATTTTTTTTATGGTCCGATGATAAATACCGGAGGTTTTCAACAAAACGTCCATCCTCCCTTTCCAAACCCAGTGGAGAAGGCTCGATAACCTGAAGATGTTTCCCTTTTTCTTTCAGGGATACAGAATAGAAGAGGACATCATTCATTTTATCCGGGTTGCCCCGTTTATTGACTGATATCACGATCTTCTTGTCCGGGGATCTGAGATGCCAGCTATCCGGGCGGCTGTGGCATGAATTCATCAGCACCGGTAAAAGTACCCCGAGCACCAATACGACATATCTATCTTTGAAATTCATATAATTTTTAAAAGGTAGTTTCATTTTCTGGGTGGCCGATAAATATATTCCAAATGTATATTGATCCGGGTATGGACAGGTCAACTATTTTCATTAATTAGTATGCTATTTTTAATAAAGTGGCCATAGATGACTCATGTATGGCATCAGTGATAGCATCTACCATGGATGAATTTTCCAAACATTCCATTGAACGAAATTCGAAAATCATTCTTACCTTGATCCGGGAAGAAAAATTACTTATCAGACCCATATATAACCATAAAATAAAGCCTGCCGGCATACAGGCAGCATATGATGGATTGAGGGACCAGCCGGATGAATTCATGGGGTCATTATTGACTGGGACTGATTTTGATAATTCAATCAACTGATCAAAGAAAAATCCTTAATAAATTGAACCATGAGTGTATTAACAGAGCTTGAAATAGCAAAAATGATTGATCATTCGCTGCTTCACCCAACCATGGATGATGGGACATTGAAGGAAGGAATTGATCTGGCGAAAAAATACAATGTCGCCTCTGTCTGTATCAAGCCCTATGCTGTGAAAATGGCAGCAGATCTGCTGAAAGATTCGGATGTGATGATAGGTACCGTCATCGGATTTCCCCACGGAAACAGCAAAGTTGAAGTCAAGGTATTTGAAACTGAACGAGCACTTGAAGACGGGGCATTGGAAATTGATATGGTGGTAAATACAGGGAAGGTACTTTCGGGCGATTGGGATTATATCGATGGTGAAATTGAAGCGATTGCCCTTGTGACGAAGAAACAAGGTGCTGCGCTGAAAGTGATATTTGAGAATGATTTTCTGCCAGACGATTCGTATAAGATAAAGCTCTGTGAGATTTGCAGCAATCACAAGGTTGAGTTTATCAAAACCTCCACAGGGTAATGTTTTGTAAAGCAGTCCGATGGTAGCTATAATTATAAGGGAGCCACGGTTCATGACCTTAAGCTAATGCGCCAGCATGCTGATCCAGCAGTACAGGTGAAGGCAGCCGGAGGCGTAAGAACACTCGAGGACACTCTGAAAGTCAGGGAATTAGGTGTAACCCGGATCGGGGCCACCGCAACAGAAACAATCCTACTGGCAGTCAGGGGTGGGGATCCAGCCCAGATCTCCTAAGGACTATTATTACAACAAAAGAATACAAGCATGCAGTTAAAAGCAATAGATATCGCAATCATTCTCGTCTATCTCTCTGCAACTGTTTTCATTGGCCTCTGGGTTAGGAAAAGGGCTAACCGGAGCAAGGAGGCTTACCTGCTGGGTGGGAAGACTCTCCCATGGTATCTTTTGGGACTTTCAAATGCTTCCGGGATGTTCGATATTTCAGGGACCATGTGGCTGGTGGCTATAGGCTTTATCTATGGACTGAAAAGCATTTTCATTCCCTGGCTATGGCCCGTGTTCAACCAGGTTTTTCTGATGGTCTACCTGTCCATGTGGCTTCGCCGATCCAATGCCACTACCGGAGCCGAATGGATGGCCACCCGTTTTGGTTCCCTGGGAGATGCAAAGAAGTCCCATGTCATTGTTGTGGTCTTTGCCCTGATCAGCTGTCTGGGTTTCCTGGCTTATGGTTTCATCGGACTGGGAAAGTTCATTGAGATCTTTATCCCCTGGGAAATGGTTTCCCGTTTTATACCTTTTGAGGTAAGACCGGAACATGTTCCTCATATCTACGGTATAGTCTTCACACTTTTTGCGGTATTCTATACGGTCCTGGGCGGGATGACAAGCATTGTATGGGCTGACCTTATCCAATACATCATAATGACCGTTTCGGCCATCGTCATTGGAGTCATTGCCATGAGAGAACTGGCAGGAACTACCCTGAATGTGCCGGATGGATGGCTCAACCCGCTCTTTGGCTGGAAACTTAACCTTGACTGGAGGGGTATCATCGACGAGGTAAATGAAAAGATCCGGACTGACGGTTATTCATTGTTCTCAATATTTTTCATGATGATGGTATTCAAGGGTATCCTGGTCTCTATTGCGGGTCCGCTGCCAAATTACGACATGCAGAAGATCCTTTCGACACGGTCACCCTCAGATGCCGCCAAAATGAGTGGTTTTGTATCTGTTATATTGATGCCGGTCAGGTACATAATGATCACCGGTTTCGTGGTGCTTGGATTACTCTATTATGACAAGCTGGACCTGATTGTAGGGAACAGGATCGATTTTGAACAGATCCTGCCATCTGCCATCAGCCAGTTTGTGCCTGTGGGACTCCTGGGACTTTTGCTTGCGGGATTGCTGGCAGCTTTTATGTCAACATTTGCCGGAACCCTGAATGCAGCCCAGGCATACCTGACCAATGACATTTACCTGAAATATATGAAACCGAAGGCCACTAACAGGCAGATCCGGAATGTCAACTACCTGGCGGGCATCACCACTGTGATTGTCAGTATTATTTTCAGCTTTTACTCGAAAGATGTAAACAGTTTGCTGCAGTGGATCGTATCAGCCCTCTGGGGAGCCTAT
>DAOUVF010000379.1 GCA_030667765.1 Bacteroides sp. | reverse complement strand
TTGTTCCTGGAACTGATCCTGAAGAGCTCAGTATTGACCTTACCCGCACCCCAACCTACTGTGAAATATGTTTCTGGAAATGTGCCGGTTGGGTTTATAAAACATCTGAAGGAAAAATCTGGAAGATCATTGGCAATGATGATGACCAGCACAGCAATGGCCGATTTTGTCCTCGTGGAACAGGCGGTGTGGGAATGTATTATGATGAAGACCGTTTGAAAACGCCCCTGATACGGACCGAAGAAAGAGGATCACAATCATTCAGGGAGGCTAGCTGGGAAGAAGCATTTGATTACATCGCCGGAAAAATGAAAAAAATTGCCGTCGAACATGGCCCGGAATGCATGGCACTTTTAACCCATGGTTCCGGGGGAGAATATTTCGGCCACCTTCTGAAAGCTTTTGGATCAAACAACATAGCTGCTCCTTCTTACTCCCAATGCCGTGGTCCCAGGGAAGTCGCTTTCTTCTCAACCTTTGGTGAAGGTGTCATGAGTCCGGAGCGAACCGACATCAGAGACACCAAATGTCTGGTTCTGATCGGATCACATATTGGAGAAAATATGCATAACGGGCAGGTGCAGGAAATGTCCGATGCCATAGATAAAGGGACAAGCATTATTACCGTTGATCCCAGGTTCTCTGTGGCAGCCGGTAAATCAAAGTATTGGCTCCCCATCAAACCTTCCACGGATCTTGCCTTATTACTGGCCTGGATTCATGTGCTGATTTATGAAGAAAGGTATGATAAAAACTATGTAGAAAAATATACCTTCGGAATTGAGCAGCTGAAAGAACATGTCCGGAATATGACCCCTGAGTGGGCTTATGGCATCACAACCATTGAACCGGACCTGATCCGTAAATCAGCTCGTGAAATGGCGAATGCAGCACCAGCTGTGATCGTGCATCCGGGCCGGCATGTAACCTGGTATGGTGATGACACCCAGCGGGAAAGGGCCATTGCTATTTTAAATGCCCTGCTCGGTTCATGGGGAAGAAGGGGTGGTTATTATAATCCTGAAAGCGTCACCATCCCCAGATGGCCACATCCGGAATACCCTACACCCAGACGAAGCTGGAAAGATGCCTTCCCTGACAAATACACACTGGCATCCTCTTCCCTGGCATCCGGTATCTGTGATGCAACGATTCCCGCCGTAAGTGAAGCATGTAATTTTAAGGGATGGTTTGTAAACGGGACCAACCTGATCCATACTTTCCCTGATCAGAAAAAGACCATTGAAGCCATTCAAAACCTTGAACTGATGGTAGTGGTGGATACCATGCCCATGGATATTACGGGCTGGGCGGATGTAGTGCTCCCGGAATGCACTTACCTGGAACGTTATGACTCACTCCGGCACAGTCCACATAGAAAGCCAGCCATCGCCCTGAGAATGCCTGCCACAGAATCCCTGTACAATACCAAACCAGCCTGGTGGATGGCACAGGAGCTGGCCAAACGATTGGGACTGGAGGCATATTTCACCTGGAAGGATATGGAAGAATTGCTTGACTGGCAGTTAAAGCAGCTGGATTCCTCATTGGATGAGATGCAAAGAATTGGTGTCAAGACTTATGAACGCAGCTGGGATGACCTCTATATGAGGGAAGGAGAAGAGCTCGAGTTTCTGACAATTACAGGGAAAATTGAATTGTACAGTACGGAATTCCAGGAGGCAGGATTTGACCCCATTCCGGTCTATACACCGCATGGAGAACCCCCGGAGGGTTATTACCGCCTGATCTATGGACGTGCTTCCATGCATACATTCAGCCGCACCAGTAACAATCCAAATCTGACCGACCTGATGGATGAAAAAAAGGTCTGTGTCAATCCCAAGGTTGCGAAACTTTGGGGTCTCGAACAGGACCAGATCGTATACCTGGAAAACCAGGATGGGGTCCGGTCAAAATTCCCGGTTAAGGTTAGGGTCACTGAGAGGATCCGATGGGATTCAGTGTATATCGTACATGGTTTTGGCAATGATAACAAGAAACTTAGCAGGTCCTATGGTAAAGGCGTAAGCGATGCCGATCTCATAACCCGGGTCCATATTGATCCCATCATGGGAGGAACCGGGATGCGTGGCAATTTCGTCACCTTCAGGTTTGAACCGGAACAAACCCTTGTGAGCTGATGAGATACGCAATGGCCATCGATACCAAAAAATGTGTTGGATGCAGCGATTGTGTGGTTGCATGCCAGACCGAAAATCACGTCCCCATTGGTTACTGCAGGGACTGGGTTGTTGAAATACTTGACGGCACTTATCCCCAGCTGGAAATGGAGATCCGTTCAGAACGATGCTGCCATTGTGAAAATGCACCCTGTGTCAGGTGCTGTCCTACCGGAGCCAGCCATATCAGCGATGGGGGAACCGTCCTTGTAAAACCGCATAAGTGCATTGGATGTGGTGCATGTATTGCTTCCTGTCCCTATGATGCACGCTACCCACATCCTGACGGGCATGTTGATAAATGTACCTTTTGCCTGCACCGGGTAAAGCAAGGGCTGAAACCGGCATGTGTTGCTGCCTGTCCGACCAAATGCATGTATTTCGGGGACCTTGACAATCCGAGATCTGATATATCCATGATAATGAAAAAGCGAAAGTGGAAAACACTGATACCGGAGGCTGGTACAAATCCCCACTTGTATTATTTAATATGAACGAAGTAACCATCATCAGCGGAAGAATGAATCCCAGGGTAGATCCTCACCTGGAGATTTGGCATTGGGAGATCCCATTTTACCTTTTTATGGGTGGACTGGCAGCAGGAATATTGTTTTTTGCAGCGATGTATGTTCTGTTGAATAAAGAAGAAAAATTTGCGGCAGCAGTTAGGATCACTCCTCACCTGGCACCTTTTGTGCTTGTAATTGGACTGATTGCATTGCTTCTGGACCTGAACCATAAAGCTTATTTCTGGCAACTGTACACCACCATCAGGTTACAATCTCCCATGTCATGGGGAGCCTGGGTACTGATGTTGATCACACCCATATCTTTTATTTGGTCAGCCATTCATATCCGGACTGTTTTCCCCAAATGGGAATGGAAAGGGATCCTTAAAACCATAGAATCATTCCTGGTGAAACAAAAAAGGGCCATCGCCTGGATCATGCTTTTCTCATCAGTGATCCTTGGAATATATACAGGGATCCTTTTTTCGGCATTCAATGCCAGGCCGCTGTGGAATACCTCTATCCTTGGACCGCTCTTCCTGGTATCCGGACTTTCAACAGGTGCCGCCATGAATATCATGTTCTCAAAGGACCATACGGCCAGATTGATGTTTGCCAGGATAGACCTGATGCTGATAGGGATCGAATTGTTCCTGATCGTACACATGTTCATGGGTTTCCTGGCCAGCACACAGGTGCAAATAGATGCTGCCGAACTATTTCTGGGTGGATCCTATACAGCTGCTTTCTGGGTACTGGTGGTAGGCATGGGACTAATCCTACCTGCCATCCTTGAAATCCTGGAGCTCAAGAAATATAAAATACCCGTTTTTATACCAGCGGGACTGGTAATAATTGGTGGACTGATGCTCCGTTTCATCATTGCCTATGCCGGTCAGGAAAGTCGCTGGCTATATTGACATAATACAATCTCG
>DAOUVF010000061.1 GCA_030667765.1 Bacteroides sp. | reverse complement strand
TGGTATAGTACTCCTGCCAGTCATCACCTTCCTTGCTGATGGATGCAATCGATACAGGCATCCAACCCGGAACACTCTTTTTGAAGAAGAAGAATCTTTCCCCGTCGGGGGACCAGCTCTCATGTGTTGCACGGAAGCCATAGGGACATGTAAGGAATTGTTTTACCTCTCCTGTCTTCATATTGGCTATCCAGGTGCGGGCACGCTGATCCATGGGCAGGCTCATATCATTCTGGGTGTCGGGATAGGGTACGAAGGTTACCAGGTGAGGATAAGCAGGGTTGATAAGTGCGTGTGAAAATCTACCTCCGGTCCATGTAAGTACATGTTCCATTGCCTCCGATATCAGATCTGCCCGATATATACTCATTCCTGAATCAGAAGGAGTGTTGATCAGGGCATATCTTCCATCTGCCGTAAAACTGTTGGCAATTTTGGGTTCTTTCAATCCGGACCCGGTTAAATCCATCAGTGTGTCCTTACTTAAATCAGATACATCAATAGCACAAAGTGCCTTACCGTCAATATAAAAAACCCTTTTCCCGTCAGGGTGCATGGTATATCGAAGAGATAAATTACTGACAGATGTGAGTTGTTTTATTGCACCGCTTGCCAGGTCACAACGGTAAAATTGCCATTCACCTGTCCGCTTTGAGCTGAATACCACATACTTGTCATCAGCGGTAAATGCCTGGGCCTCAAAGTAACAGGCCTCGCTGGCTGAATCATGGGATGTTATCTGCCAGACCTCCCGGCCGGTTTTCGCATCCTTCTCTTTTATCCATTCAATGCTTTGATCTGCGGTTTTTTGATTACAACTCGTAACTGACAGAAAAAAAATGGTGCTAAGCGAAATGATGATTGTCTGATTGATGTTCATGATTATATGATTTAATTCCACATGATTACAATAGTTTCTTCCGGAGATATTGATACAATATTTGTACGGCTGATTATCCCATCTTGATCAGCAAATAAAACTGTCGGAATAAAATGATCCCTGATTTCTAATTCGACTTTTTGAGAGCCTGTATTTTTATTTATCAGAATAGTAATGAATGAATTACCTGACTTCAATGTTTTCATAAACATTTTCTCTTGAGGTGCTTTGAAACGGAAGGGCAGGGTTGATATGCTTTCGTTTAGCTCAGTATTAAGAAGCATGGTCAGATTTTTATATTCTGACATGCGTGAACCAAGCCCAACCATAGAAGGCATCCAGAGAACCTCGCCTTTTCCGAAGGTGTTCCGGGTAGCTATTACCTCATTGTCTGATCTGGCAATTGATTTTGATGTTTTATTTAGTATGCTTCCCCGCCATAAATGAGCTGATAGGGTAAGGTTTGGATCACTGAGTGTAAAATCGAATAGATTACCTACCACTTTGAATTCCTTTATCAGGCCACCAAAAAGATTTTCCAGGGGGAACCCGGTTTTCATGATACAATGGGCATTCTCATCATAATAGGCAGTTAATCCATCAACGATCAGTTTTCCTCCATTATAAACAAAATTTTCCAGGTTCTTCCATTGACGGGAAGGAACACTGGTCTGATGAGCCAGAATGACGGTAGTTCCATGGTAATCATCCCTGGCAAAGTCGAATTCATTTATTTCTTTAATGCTGCATTGAATTCCCATTTCACTGAAGGCTTCAAAATATCCCAGAACTGATTTCATGGCTCCACCCGGGTTTCTACCCTCATAAGGTATTCCACCAGCCTGCAGTTTTTCTTCAATCCATAAGCTTTCCCGGATATAGATAAGATTTATGCCTGATTCTACAGGTTCTGCCTTGGCGAAAAGTGGTGGGTTCTTCCTTATTATATTCGCTACGAATGATGCTGCCAATAAGCGATCAGAAGGATCATTCTGGAAATCAATCATTGCCCATTCTCCGGCTTCATAGCCAGATGCACGTGGATTTAAACACCAAAAGAGCCCCCCCTTACCACCGGTGCCTATGATTGTCCATAACCATTGGTATATTTCTTCTTTTGTCGGGCACATTGGTGCGTAGCCACTATATGTATTATTACCTCCCTGTAGTTCCGTCATAAACCAGGGAATATCTCCAGCCCCTGAAAGGATAATCTCAGCATTGGCCGACATGGCCATGGCATACTGGCTTCTTTCAAAGTATCCGAAATGCCAGCTTGCATGCCCCGAACCCCCTAAGGTCGTGAGGAATTCTCTCCATTTCGGAAAATCATATTCCTGAACATTCTGAAAAATATTATGATTGTTCACGTGTAAATGGCTTCCGGGATCATATTTGTATATTTCATCAGCCAGCCATTTGAGATACCAGGTATTATAATCAACCAGGAAACGCTCTTCCTTAAAATGAAAAACATGATAGCCTTTGTTATTAGCATTCTTCTCTGGTTGTTCCTTCTCCCATTCATTAAACTTATCCTGCGAGAATTGATCCTGCGGAATGCAATCAGATCCGGGTTCGTTTATAAGAACCCAAGCGGCACAAGACTTAAAAAGCTTGAAGTGAGAAATTAAATTCTTGATGTAATCAGCGATGGACTCAAGATGTCCATAGGTTCGGGGAAACTTAAATCCTCCTACATCTTCGAAAGTAGTTGCAGGAAACAGGGTGCCAAATACTTTTATATTATAATTTTCAGCAGCCTCATAGGCAAGATCAAACAATGTGAAATCCCAGGTACCGTCCGGTTTTCGCATATAGGATTCGTATAACCGGATCCTGCAAATATCCAGGCCATACTTATTCATAATGCTGAACCAGGTATCGATCTCTGCCGCTGTCTGACCAGGTTCGATAAATACCTGGGCACCAACCCTGGGAATATCAAAAGTAAAAACTGACATTGACTTAGTAATGACGAAAGTAAGATAGGTAATATTTGAATTTAATACCCTATCTTAGGTTGGGAATCATATCCAAACGAAAAATTGCCACAATATGATAAATCATACACGTCGTAAGTTCTTCACCACCGCCGGGATGGGCCTGGCTGGAATGGCTGCCTGGCCGAAACTCTCGGCAGGCATGCATGCTTCAGCCTCCGTGGTTCCACCTGGTGAAGTGGAGATCGGGATTGCCTCCTATGGGTTGAGAAACCTGTCATTGGATGAGGTGATTGAAATGATGAATGACCTGCAGCTTTCGAAGATCTCCATCAAAAGCATGCACCTGCCATATGATTCAAGCCCGGCAGACATTGAAAGAACCATGATGAAGATAAGGGGTGCAGGCCTGGATCCCTATGCAGCCGGTGTTATTTATATGACTTCAACAGAGGAGGTTGCAATGGCATTTGATTATGCAAAAATAGCCGGGTTTGAAATGATCGTCGGGGTTCCTGACTATAACATCCTGGATCTCGCTGAACAGAAGGTGAAGGCGTATGATATCAGGCTGGCCATTCATAATCATGGTCCGGACGGCATGCCCTATCCAAGTGCCATGGAAGCCTATGAAAGGATAAAAGACAGGGATAAGCGTATCGGGATCTGCATGGATGTGGCCCATATTGCAAGGTCGGGTATTGACCCGGTGGAAGAGATCTATGTGGTTAAGGACCGATTATACGATGTCCACCTTCGTGACAACACAGCCAATAACAAGGATGGAAAAGCCTGCCGGCCGGGCCAGGGGAACCTGGATCTTCCTGCCATCATCAGGACCCTCAGGGATGTCGAATACCAGGGCGTGTATACCATAGAATACGGGATTGAGGAGGATAGCCCATTAACTGGTACAGCTTTGACCGTTGGATATATACAGGGCATACTGGCTGCCCTTTATTCATAAAACCCAAAAAGAATTATTATGCAAAGACGAAAATTTATTAAATCCGCCACTGCCGGAACAGCAGTCATGGCATCAACCCCATTGCTCTGGGGCAGTTCTAAAAACTGGAAGGGCGCAAACGACCGCATCCGGGTAGGAATTATCGGTATCAGGGGGATGGGACAGAGCCATATCCAGAATTTCAATGCCCTCGAAAATGTGGAAGTTGTCGCATTGTGCGATGTGGATGAAAACCTGTTCGACGAGAGGATCAAAAAACATTTTACAGATAATGGTCTGAATAAGCCCGAAAAGTATTCTGACCTGCGAAAACTTATTGAAAACAAGGACATCGATGCGGTATCCATAGTCACCCCGAACCACTGGCATACCCTGGCGGCCATCTGGGCCATACAGGCAGGCAAGCATGTCACGGTGGAAAAGCCATGCTGCCACACATTCTGGGAAGGACAGCAACTGGTGGAGGCTTCCAGAAAAAATAATGTGATCGTTCAGGACGGGGCTGAACAACGGAGCAATCCCTGTGCACAATCCATGGCTGAATACCTGCATGGAGGAAAGCTGGGAGAAGTATACCTTGCAAAAGGATTCTGCTACAAATGGAGGGATACCATCGGTAAAGCCATGGAAGAACCTGTTCCCTCGGGGGTGGATTATGACCTGTGGCTGGGGCCTGCACCCAAGAGGCCCTTTACCCAGAACCGTTTCCATTATAACTGGCACTGGCAGTGGGATTTTGGCAATGGGGATATGGGCAACCAGGGCGTGCACGAGATGGATATTGCCCGGTGGGGACTGGGTGTTAAACTGCCTGTGAAGATCTCAGCCACAGGCGGGCATTTCATGTTTGATGACGACCAGGAAACACCCAACCAGCTGATGGCAACCTTCGAATTTCCCAATGAAAATGGAGGGAGCGATAAAAAGAAGATCATGCAGTTTGAGGTGAGACATTGGATCACTGACCGCGGTGGACTGGATATGGAAACCAAAGAAACAGGAAATACATACATGACCAGTTCTGCCAATACGGTTGGGAATACCTTTTATGGAGCTGAAGGGTATATGTTAAAAGATGTGAATACCTGGAAGTCACTTATGGGTAAGGAAAGGGAAACGGGAGAAACAGGGAGCGGACTCGGAAACCATTACCAGAATTTCGTGGATGCCATTCGTGCCAATGATAAGTCCATTAACAATGCACCTATTGAGGAGGGATTTTATTCATGCGCACTGATCCATCTGGCAAATATTTCCTACCGCCTTGGCAGGACCCTGGATTTTGATCCGGAGACCATGAAGTTCATCCATGACGAGGAGGCCAATGCCATGCTGACCAAGGAATACAGGAAACCCTATGTAGTTCCGGAGATAATTTAATCAGAGATTATCTATCTCCGTTTTCCAACCCTGATAGGCGCTCAATAAATCTTCCCGTTCAGACACCGGATGATAAGTGATCTGCTGCTGATGAATGGCTCCAATTTCTTCAATGTTTGCGAATATATTGCTGCCAATACCTGCGATCATTGCAGCACCCAGTGCGGATACATCCGCAATGCCAATATTGGTAATGCTGGTATTAAGCAGGTCTGAAAGTGACTGGACTACAAACCTGTTGGCACTGATCCCCCCGTCAACTTTAAGCTCCTCCAGACTTAATCCGCTTTCTTCCTCCATGGCAGCAATGACATCCTTGATCTGGAAGGGTATTGATTCCAGCGCTGCCCGTACAATATGGTTTTTATCTGCTCCAAACGTTAAACCGGTGATCCTTGCCCTGGCATCCATTTTCCAGTGTGGGGCACCCAGGCCGCTGAAGGCAGGGATTAGATATACTCCATGATTATCCGCTACAGATCTTGCCATTGCTTCAGTTTCCTGGCTGTCTGCAAAAAGGCCGAGCTGGTTCTTAAGCCACTCAATGGTTGCACCACAGCTTACGATAACTCCTTCGAGTGCATAATCGACCCTGTCACCGGTGCTCCAGCAGATGGTGGTTACCATCCCCCTGGATGAGAAAACCGGTTTCGATCCGGTGTTCCACAGTATGGACGAACCGGTCCCCAATGTGGCTTTGGCAGTCCCCGGCCGGTAACATCCTTCTCCGAAGGCCGCAGCATGGGAATCTCCGATCATGCCTGTGATTGGAATGGCAGGTGTAATTAAACCATTAAAATCCGAAACTCCGAATTGATAAGAGGAGGGAACAGGTTCCGGGAGCAGGAGATTATGCAAGCCGAATTTCTCTAATAAATCCTGATCCCATTGAAGTCCATCAAGGTCGAAAAATAGTGTACGGGAAGCATTTGTGTAATCTGTCATATATGATTTCCCACCGGTCAGTCTGTACAACAGCCATGTATCAATATTTCCAAAGTACGCCTTTTTATCATCTACTGCTTTTCTTACCGAATCGTTGTTCTCGTACAACCAGATCATCTTGGTCCCTGAAAAATAAGGATCAATGATCAGTCCGGTTTTCTGATTGATTATTTCTTCGAGTCCCTGTTTTTGCAACCTGTTACAGATATCAACGGATCTTTTACATTGCCATACTACGGCATTGTGAAGGGGAGTTCCATTTTCATCCCATACAACCAGTGTTTCCCGCTGGTTAGAGATACCACATGTCATGATGTCCTGAATGTCCCCACCATTAGCCACGAATGCTGACAAACATGCCTCGGTGGAAGCGAGCACGTTCTGGTAGATCTCCTCGGGATCTTGTTCGACGAAACCTGTTTCAGGGTAATATGATTTGAGTGGGACGGAAGCCCTGGAACGTATTTCGCCTTCTTTATTAAAGATGATGGACTTGGTACCGCTGGTACCCTGGTCTATTGCCAGGATTAATGGATTATTCATTTGATGTTAATAAGATTAAAGGCAGTTTCGGCGATACTCTCGCCTGTAATTCCATAATGGTTAAAAATTTCAGACTGTGATCCGGAAACCGTATACTCGTCCGGAATGCCGATTATCCTGAACGGCAAACCATATCCGTTTTGAAGCAGGCATGAGGCACAGGCTTCGCCCAGACCACCATGAACACTATGTTCCTCAACAGTGATTATCCCACGGCATTCTTCTGCTGCTTCCATCAGCATATCCTTGTCCAACGGCTTAACGGTATGCATACTTATCACCCTGATCTTCAGGCCATGCCCGTTTTCCAGGTTATCGGCTGCAAGCAGGGCAGGGAAGACACATTCTCCTGTGGCAATGATCGCCAGATCATCCCCATCCTTAATCCTGATCCCTTTCCCGATTACAAATTCAGTGTTCTCATCATGCAGATGCGGCATGGGTTTTTTACCAAACCTTATGTAAACCGGGAGATTCATCTCATTAGCCTGCTCAATGGATCGCCTGGTCTCAAAATTATCTGCAGGTGCCAGTACCGCCAGATTGTTGATAGCCCTTAATGCTGCGTAATCATGCAGGCTGTGATGCGTTGAACCAAGTGCACCATAACTGACTCCTGCACTGATCCCTATTAATTTTACAGGATTATCTGAATAGGCGATATCATTCTTGATCTGTTCGAGAGCACGCGTTGCAAGAAAGCATGCAGGAGACACCGCAAATACTTTCTTCCCCGCCGAAGCCAGTCCCGCAGATACGCCAACCAGATTCTGTTCTGCTATTCCTATTTCTATGATCTGGTCAGAGAACCGTTCTCCAAATGGAACTAACTTCCCGGAGCCCCGTGAATCACTTGTTACTACTAAAATGTCCCTGTCATTCGCGGCCAGGCCCTGAAGCGTTTCAGAAAGGACTTCAAGATTGGCTTTGCCTTTGGGGTATTCTTTGCTCATCTTATCAGCTCCATTCTTTTGTCCAGTTCATGCATCGCCTTCCGGTAAAGTCCATCATCAGGTACACCATGGTGCCATTTTTTCTCACCCTCCATGAAACTTACCCCTTTCCCTTTTATGGTATGGGCAATGATTACACTGGGCTGTCCTTTTCGGAACGGTGTTCCATTGAATATTCTCACCATCTCCTCAAAATCATGACCATCGACCTGTTCCACACTCCAGCCAAAGGCGCTGAATTTAAGGTCAAGCGGATCCGTTTTACACACCTCAGATGTGGGCCCCGTTATTTGCAATCCGTTGTAATCCACGATGGCTGTGAGATTATCCAGATTGTAGTGGGAAGCTGACAGGGCGGCTTCCCAGTTTGAGCCTTCTGTCAGTTCTCCGTCCCCCAACAGGGTAAAGACTTTGTATCCCTGCTTGTTAAGTTTAGCGGCAAGGGCCATTCCAACACTTACAGAGAGTCCGTGACCAAGTGCACCGGTGTTTTGTTCAATGCCATTCACCTTCCTTGTCGGATGTCCCACATAATGACTTCTATACCTGCACATGGTTTCCAGGTCCGGTTCAGGGAAAAAGCCGCAAGCGGCCAGGACTACATACAGGGCTTCCACAGAATGACCTTTACTCTGTATGTATCGGTCACGAAGCGGATCTTTGAAATTATCAGGACTTACATTCAACACCTTGTTATACAAAACACTTATGATGTCAATACAGGAAAGACTGCCCCCTGTATGGCCGGCGCCGGCATTCTTGATATAATACAGAAGCTTTTTCCTGTATTCTATAGCTTTTATTTTGAGTTCATCCGTAGTCATGCAGAGAAATGAATTGTTATTAATTATCCATAAGAAGCAGTGATCAGCACCAAACCTATGATATAAAGGATAAACATCGATAACAGGATTGTATTTGTTCCTTTCGGGGCTCCTTTAAATTCTTTCCAGATCAATACGCCCCACAAAATTGCCACTACAGGGGCGGCATTACTCAAAGCATAAGAAATGGCCGGATTTGCCGCACCAGCAGCCATAAAACTAACGACCATCCCGAGCATCCAGATGGATCCGCCTATGATCCCTGACAAATGGGTTTTTGGGTTTCCCTTCCAGTATTCCTTCATTTTGACCGGTAATCCCTGAACAGGATACCTCATGAAGAATGGATTGAAGATGAATGTGCTTATAAATACGCCTACGCTGAAGAAAAATACCCCGGTAAACGGTGTTAATGTTCCGGTTCCTCCGGCTACATATGTATTATCGAGTGACTTTACTACCAGTCCATAAAAAAATGCAATCAGCAAGCCTGCAAAAACAGATAAAAGTATCCCTTTAAGGGTTGGTTTCTTTTTCTCTGCTGCCAGCCGTCGGTAGGACAGCATGCTCAGAAAGATGGCGGCAATGATGACGGCTACACCCGCCCACAGGATATTGGGATTCCCCTCGAAGCTCTTTTCGGGATCCAGCATCACAAGGATATAATTTACGCCGATGCCCAGGATCCAGGCAATTCCTCCACCGATGGGGAACCCGACGGACATCCCGGCAACTGCTATGGCGGCAACCAGAAGAATATTTCCCAGGGTCCATACAATGCCTCCCAGCATTGCATAAAAGATACTGGATGAATCCGCATGGCGAACATCTTCCAGGAAAGGACGCCCGGAATCACCCATGCTTCCAAGGGTAAAGGCTGCGATGGTGGCAAAAAGGAGGAGGCCAATGGAAAGATCCCAGTAGAATAATTCGAACCGCCACTTCTTTTCGGCCACTTTTTGCATGTTGGCCCAGGATCCCCAGCAAATCATGGAAATAAAAAAGAAGAAAACCGCCAAAGGATAATTTTCGATTAGTACCATAAGTCTGTTAATTTTTATTTATAATTGAGCAGTAATTATTTTGATATCATGATCCCGGAATAACTGCAGATGATCCTTCCCGATCCCGGAATCTGTAATGATAAAATCTATCAGTGACAAAGCACCCAGGCTGGCCAAAGCCCCTTTTCCTATCTTGGTGGAGTCCGCAACCAGATAAACCGTTTCTGCCACATCAATCATAGCCTTTTTTACCACGATATCACTCAGGCTGGGATATGTCAGGCCTGACCTTAATGAAATACCTGCTGTTGCCAGGAACAATTTATCAACGTGTACATCATGAAAAAAAGCAGCTGCTTTCTGGCCGGTAAGTGACAATGTGGGAGGTTTGAATTCGCCGCCTGTCATAATAATTTCTATGTCTGGTTCTGCTCCAAGTATCAGGGCGATATTCAGGGCATTTGTGATTACAGTTAGATTTTTTCGCCCGACAAGGTTCTTTGCAACTTCAGTTGTAGTCGAACCGGAATCAAGAATGATGGTATCTCCTTCCTCTATTAATCCGGCTGCATGTATACCAATCACGACTTTCTTGTCCATGTTGCTCTGGTTAATCAGGGCAAAACTCCGGACCAGGCTTTCCACTTCTTTCAGGAATGCCCCTCCATGTTCACGGGTTACGAATCCATCCTTTTCCAGTCTTTCCAGATCATGACGGATCGTTACTTCAGAAACCTTAAATATTTTAGACAGATTGTGGACCTTGGCAGACCCGTCTTCCCTGAGTAATTCGAGTATCTTTTCCCTCCTCTGGTTGGCCAGCATATTTTTTATTTCTTCTTTTTGATTGATTTCGTATTATAAATAAAACGAAAAAAATCGAAAGTTCAAAAAGAAATAAAAGAAATCATTGCTTATGTTGAAAATTGGGGGATCTTTAACAGTTCCCCTCCTCGTAGCGCAGATTCATGGGCTATGATCCCGGGCACTGTATAGGCCAGCGCCTCATAGATATCAACGGTTGGTTTCCGTTCCTTAACCAGTGCATCAATAAACTCATGGGTAAGGAAGGTATGGGAACCGTGATGACCGCTGTTATGCCTCAAGGGTTCGGGTAGCATATCTGT
>DAOUVF010000413.1 GCA_030667765.1 Bacteroides sp. | reverse complement strand
TAATGCTGAATATGTTGATATACTGCTGAACAGTTTCAAGCCCAAGGAGATACTTGTTGAAAAAAGCCATAAGAAGGAATTTCAGGAGACCTTCGGGGAAAAATTCAATACCTTCCTGCTGGATGATTGGGTTTACACGGAAGATACGGCCAATGACCGCCTGCTAAATCAATTTCAGACAAGCTCTCTCAAAGGTTTCGGAGTCCAGCACATGCCCTATGCCATCATTGCTGCAGGCGCTATCCTTCAGTACCTTGAGGTTACCCAGCATCATAAGACGGGTCATATTACCTCGCTCACCAGGATAGAAGAAGACAAATATGTCTGGCTCGATAAATTCACCATCCGTAACCTGGAACTGTTCAATGCCCTGCACGAGGGGGCCAGGACCTTGATAGATGTGCTTGACCAAACCCAGTCCCCCATGGGAGCAAGGTTATTGAGGCGCTGGATGGCCCTGCCATTAAAAGATATTGTGCCCATTAACGACAGGTTGAATATTGTTGAATACCTGTATGAACATGCCGATTTACGGGAGGACCTTATTCCACAGATTAAAAAAATGGGGGATGTGGAAAGGATAGTTTCCCGCGTCGCTGCCGGAAAAGTCAGCCCCCGTGAGATGCAGCAGCTGAAGGTTGCCCTGGCTTCCTTTGAGGAGATTAAGGAAAAATGCCTGTCCACCGCCGATAAAGGAATTAATAACCTGGGGGAACAGATTGATCCCTGTGTTGAGGTAAGGGAGAAAATTGAAAGGGAACTTCAGGATGATCCCCCTGCACTGGTAAACAAGGGCAATGTGATAGCCAGTGGCGTATCATCAGAACTGGATGAACTCAGGGAAATCGTTTATTCGGGAAAGGGTTTCCTCACGAAGATCCAGGAGCGGGAGAGTGAGCGGACAGGGATCCCTTCCCTGAAGATTGGGTTCAACAATGTTTTCGGGTATTATATTGAGGTGAGGAATACACACAAGGACAAAGTGCCGGAAGAATGGGTCAGGAAACAGACCCTGGTAAGTGCGGAAAGATATATTACAGAGGAGTTGAAACAGTATGAAGAAAAGATCCTGGGAGCAGAGGAAAAAATACATGTCCTGGAGGCAAACCTTTTCCATGACCTTGTAATCAGTGTAATGGACTACATACCTGCCATACAATTGAATGCTTCCCTGACAGCCAGGCTGGACTGCCTGTTGTCTTTTGCCCTGGTGGCGGTCGAAAACCAGTATATCAGGCCCGAGGTCAACCATTCGGAGATGATAGAGATTAAACAGGGCAGGCATCCTGTGATAGAAAGAGAATTACCGATGGGAGAATCCTATGTGCCGAATGATGTAAGCCTTGACACGCGTGAGCAACAGGTGATCATTCTTACCGGGCCGAACATGTCCGGGAAATCTGCCTTGCTCAGGCAAACCGCCCTGATCGTATTGATGGCACAGATGGGGAGTTTTGTGCCTGCAGATGAGGCCAGGATAGGATGGGTGGATAAGATATTTACAAGGGTAGGGGCCTCGGATAATATCAGCCTGGGGGAATCCACATTTATGATGGAGATGAACGAGGCTGCCAGTATCCTGAATAATCTTTCTGAGCGGAGCCTGATCCTCCTGGATGAGATAGGAAGAGGTACAGCAACTTATGACGGGATCTCCATTGCATGGGCCATGGTGGAATTCATTCATGAGCATCCAAGGTACAAGGCCAAGACCATGTTTGCCACCCATTATCATGAACTGAACGAGATGGAAAGTGATTTTAATAGGGTTAAGAACTATAATGTATCCATCCGGGAGCTGGAAGACAGGGTCATATTCATCCGGAAACTTGAAAGGGGCGGGAGCGAACACAGTTTCGGTATACATGTAGCACGGATGGCAGGTATGCCCCCTTCGGTCGTGAACAGGGCAAATGAGATATTGGAAGAACTGGAAAAATCCCACCAGAAACACTCTCTTACCAAGCCGGTGGGGGACCTGGCTTCGCAGCGGGAAGGTTTCCAGATGAGCTTCTTCCAGCTGGATGATCCAATCCTGAAACAGATCAGGGATGAGATCCAGAACCTGGACATAGATAACCTGACGCCAATTGAAGCCTTGAACAAGTTAAGCGAGATCAAGAAAATAACTGGATTGGAATAGAAATCAGGCGGTTTGGAGTGATCCTGATTAATTTGCGCTTTACAAAAATTCCATTAAATTTGCCTTCCCTTGCACACACCCTACTCACACCTTCACGCGGGAATAGCTCAGTGGTAGAGCACGACCTTGCCAAGGTCGGGGTCGCGGGTTCAAATCCCGTTTCCCGCTCAAAAGTAAATTTTTACAGATCCCCATAGCGGGATTTTTTTTTCACCCGCAGCTATCGGCGGGCTACACCCTTGCCACACCCACACAGGGTGCACACTCACACTCACACCCAAACCCATGCCGTCCTGCCCGGATGGTGGAATTGGTAGACACGCTGGACTTAAAATCCAGTGGCCAGTGATGGCCGTGTGGGTTCAAGTCCCACTCCGGGTACAAATGGTTCAAAAGCCTTCAGTAATGGGGGCTTTTGTTGTTTCGGCATAACAAACAACAAGAAATACCCCTTGTTTTGTTACAAGAATAACTGAAAACATCCTTTGTTTTGTTACAAAAATAACAAGAAACACCCTATATAGTTAAACCTAAAAAACCAATAGATTTACCGGCTCCAGATTTTAATATTCATATAGTGTAGCAAGAATCCAAGTAAATTTTGGCACAAATCAATGGTTTCTGCCATGATCCTCCGTAACATCTTCATCATATTGAACCCAGCGGCGGCCAGCAATGTATTAATTGCATCACCCTGAGTACCACTGAGGTAATTTCTGATCATTCTATGGTCATGTTTTACATGTCCGATTACCGGTTCAATACCTGCTCTGGCTTTGAAATACTTGCGAGCTTTCTGTTTCTCGTAATTTGTAGCCTTTGCAGGAAGTTTGCCAGGTATGCGGATTTCGACTCCTAACACTTTCTTCTTCCCTCTGTATCCCCGATCAGCAATGGCTGTTTCCGGAAGTATCTCTGTAAGTCTCTTCACCTGATGTAGTTGCGGCTCCAGAGTGGCAGCATCATAGGGGTTTTCGTTAAAGGACAATGCTCCAACGATGATCCCGGATTTCATGGTTTTCACAATGGACACCTTATTGCCGAACTCATATTTCTTTGCCTTTTTTCCTTTGGCTATGCATCTAACCTCAGTTGCATGAAGGC
>DAOUVF010000441.1 GCA_030667765.1 Bacteroides sp. | reverse complement strand
CACGCCTGACCAGGTAGGATGATTCCAGGATATCGTGTACCTGGTGCCTGTATAGATTATCTCACCTACTGCTGGCAGGTAGATCAAAAAATCTTCCGGTTGAGAGATCTTATTTTCACTACAGGAAATGACTGTACAGAGGAGTATGACAAGCAATGCAAAATTTTTAAATTGAGGTTTCATGGTTGTTTTGGTTCGAAATTCGTTTTCTGATGCGGCTCAGTGAGACTGGAGTAATGCCAAGAAAAGATGCAATGATATGCTGGGGAACGCGTTGAATTAAATCAGGATGGTTTTTAAGAAATTCCTGGTACCTGGCCTCCGGAGAATCGAACACAAAGGATGTAAAAAATTTCATCAGGGCAGCCAGGCGGTGTTGGGTCAGCAGCAATCCTGCCTTTGAGAACTTGATGGAGAGATCGTATAGTTCCTGAAGTCCTTTCCCTGAGATTGCCAGCAGCTCAGTATCTTCAAGCGCTTCCAGGATCAGTTCTGAAGGGGACTGGGTCAGATAACTTTCAATGGATCCGGCGATCATGCCCTCCTTGAAGAAAAATAGCGTCTTCTCCTCACCTTCCTTGTAACCGTAAAGCCTCAGCAATCCTTCATTGATAAAAAAATAATGATTCGCCACCTCTCCGTATTCAATGAGCTGGTGTTTTTTCTTAATGAATTGAGGTTCAAATCTTTCTTTCAGGATCTGCCTGTCTGCCTCATCCAGGGAGATGAACCGGCCGAATCAAAATCCATTGGCATGCAGAAAAGATTCCTGTGCAAATTATCAGGATACAGATCTGTTGCTTTGTTTTCATCATGAATGATCCATTTTAATAATAGAAGCTTTGAGCCTAACCAGTGCTGCCCAGAACAAATATAGGATATATTGCGCTCAGAAACTTGCCAAATAATTTCTTACCTTGAGAGCTGAAAGAGTATTAGTACCTATAGCTCCCTATAACAAACCGGCACACCTATGTTCAGGCTATATCTTCTCGTGGCCACTCGAAACTTGTTAAACCAGCGTGTATCTTCTTTTGTAAATATCCTGGGACTGGCAATCGGGATGACGGCCTTTATCCTGATAATCCAGTATGTGAGGTATGAACTGAGCTATGATGATTTTCATGCCAAAGGGGAAAGGATATTCCGCATCCAGCAGGACCGGTACAACAAGGGAGTGGTAACAACACAATGGGCGGCTGGTGCTTCGGCAGTGGGACAGGCACTTCATGAGAATTTCCCGGAGGTGGAGAATTTTACACGTTTCCAGATCTGGGGCGGGGTATTCAGCCTGGGGGAGAAAAAATTCAGGGAAGAAAAGATCTATATTGCCGACACCTCTTTTTTCCAGGTCTTTTCCTTTAACCTGCTGGAGGGGGATCCGGTTACATCGCTTAAGAATCCCCTGGAAATGGTTATTTCCCAATCCATGGCCCGCAAGTATTTCGGGGATGAAAACCCTATCGGAAAAAGCCTTCGCTTTAACGGGTTTACTGAGATCATGATCACGGGCATCTTCGGGGATGTCCCGAAAAATTCGCACCTCAAGCCTGATTTCGTAGTTTCCTGGGCTACTGTTGTCCAGTTCCGGGGTGCAGAGATCAATACTGCCTGGCAATGGGACGGATTTTTCAATTACATTCTCCTGAACCAGGCAACGGATTACAAGGAGTTTGAAGCGAAGATCCCGGCTTATATTGAAGAAACACTGAGAGAAGAAATGGACCGGTGGGATTCATGGGTGGTTTATAACCTTCAGCCGCTGAGAAGCATCCATTTGAATTCGGATTTTATGTTCGAGGCGGAACCCAATGGCAATTCAAGATCGGTGTACGCCCTTCTGGTGATCTCCATCGTCCTTGTGATAATTGCCTGGATCAACTACATCAACCTGACCAGTTCCAGATCCCTCGAACGAGCAAGGGAGGTAGGAATGCGGAAAGTCTCCGGCGCCCTGCGGAAACAGTTGCTGGGTCAATTCCTGCTGGAATCGGTCCTGGTCAACCTGGTCGCCATGATCCTTGCGGTGATCCTTGTGCTTATGTTCAATCCTTATTTCAACCTGCTCACCGGTGAGCAACTGGATTATTCCCTGCATCAGAATCCGGGATTTTGGGCTGTTGTTGTGATCATTTTTATTTTTGGAGCCTTCCTCTCAGGGATCTATCCTGCCCTGTTCCTTTCCTCCTTTAAACCAACGACTGTCTTCCAGGGGGTTTCGGAACTGAAGATAGGTGGAGTGGGGATGCGGAAGGTCCTGGTGATTTTCCAGTTTGCTACCTCCCTCCTGCTGATTGCAGGTACTCTGACCGTGTACAGGCAGATCTCATTCATGAAAAAATATGACCTGGGAGTTGATATTGAGAACGTGCTTGTACTCAGGGGACCCAGCGTGAATGACTCAACATACGAGGAAACATTCAATGCTTTTAAGTCGGAACTTTCCCGTCATCCCGACATAGAAATGGTCACCGCCTCTACCTCCGTCCCCGGCCGCCAGCCACCGTGGAACGCAGGCGGGATCCGCCGGGTTAACGAGGGAGCCGAACAGAGTAACCAGTACCGCATCCTCGGTGTTGATTTCAATTTTGTAGATTTTTACGGCTTAAGTATTCTGGAGGGAAGAAATTTCTCAACCGAATTCGGGCGAAACCAGGAGACTGTATTATTTAATGAAAGTGCCATCCAGTTGATGGGCTTCGAGGACTTTGCCTCAGCCATGAATGTCCCGATTTTTTTCTGGGGAGATACCTTCAATATCGTTGGTGCAGTGAAGGATTACCACCAGGAGGGACTCAAAGTACAGCAAGAACCGCTGATCTTTCGCTTTTTCAGAAATGCCTCAAATTTCTATTCCGTCAAAGTGAATCCTGAGAATATACAGGGAGCCCTTTCTCAGGTGGAAAAACAGTGGCGAACCTTTTTCCCGCTTAATCCTTTCGAGTATT
>DAOUVF010000265.1 GCA_030667765.1 Bacteroides sp. | reverse complement strand
CTTGGTCTCCTTTTTAACTTCAGCAGCCAGTTCCTTTTGTATACGGCACTGCTTCTTGATTTCCTCGTGGGCAAACTTGATAGCTTCGAGCATCTCAGATTCTGATACTTCGCTCATTTCTCCTTCAACCATGAGGATGTTTTCCTCAGTAGCCCCCACGAGGATATCAATATCCGCTTCTTCAAGCTGTTTGAACCCCGGATTGATCATAAACTTTCCATCAATCCTGGCAACCCTGGCTTCGGATATGGGTCCGTTGAAGGGAACATCCGATACGGATAACGCGGCAGATGCGGCCAATCCTGCCAGTGCATCAGGCATAACTTCTTCTTCTGCCGAGTACAGGGTGACATTGACAAAGGTTTCCGCATGGTAATCATCCGGGAACAATGGCCGAAGGGCTCGGTCAATTAATCTTGATATGAGTATTTCGTAATCCCCGGGCCTGGTTTCCCTCTTGAGAAATCCACCAGGGAACCTGCCTGCGGCAGAAAACTTTTCCTTATATTCAACTGAAAGGGGCATAAAATCTACATCTTCTCTTGCTTCAGTGGCTGACACAACTGTCGCCAGCAACATGGTTTTTCCCATTCTTACGACAACCGAACCATCAGCCTGCTTGGCCAATTTGCCTGTTTCTAAGGTAATGGTCCTTCCATCACCCAGGTCGATTGTCTTTTGTATTACTTTTAACATTTTCTTACTTCTTTTTTTCTTTACATTTATAGATACGAAAAAAGGCAATTGCATGAATTGCCTTTTAATAATTATTCAGCCGGACTTATTTCCTTAGCTTTAGTGATTTGATGACCGTCCTGTATCTTTCAATATCGCGGTCTTTCAGGTAGTTCAATAAACGCCTGCGCTTCCCGACAAGCTTGACCAGGGCTCGCTGTGTACCAAAATCTTTTTTGTTTATCTTAAGGTGCTCGGTAAGGTGTGCAATCCTGAATGAAAACAATGCTATCTGCCCTTCTGCAGAACCGGTATCTTCATCAGATTTGCCATATTTCTTAAAAAACTCTTTCTTCTTCTCTGTTGTTAAATACATGGTACTTTAATTCTATGATCTTTACTGTTCTCAGAAAACGAACTGCAAAAGTATTTAATTTTTTCGATATAGCAATAATTAAGGTATAAAAAATGAAATAAGGGTGGGCAAATTATGTGCCTGATGCAGAAGCGATTAACTGTCCGGGTCTACTTCTTCAGCTAAAATAGATCTGAGCGTGTTGATCTGGTTCACTGTTCCCAATGCAAACAGCTTATCAGAGGACGAAAGCACCACATCCTGTGATGGATTGATTACATAAGATCTATCAGCTTTACGCAGGCCTATAATATTTGCACCGGAGCGGTTCCGTATATCCAGTTCCTGGATCACCTTCCCATCGAAACAAGAGGCTAACTTCTCACAGCTCAGTTCCTCCAGGAAAACATTATCCGGTTCCTGCAGCATGATAAAATCGATAAATTCAACCACATCAGGCTGTGTAACCAGTTTCGCCATTCTCTGACCACCCACCCGGTCGGGCATGATTACATTAGTGGCACCAGCCCTTTTCAGTTTGATATCACTGTTCTCATTGGAGGCCCTGGAAATGATGGTCATTTCCGGATTGATACCTTTTGCTGTAAGTACAACATATAAGTTATCTGCGTCAGCAGGAAGTGTAGTGATCATGGCCCGTGCATCAGAAATACCGGCATTCTCGAGTACCTCATCCATGGTAGCATCTCCATCAATGTACAGAATGTCCTGGTTATCTCTCAGGGTTGCCAGGATCTCAGGATTGTTCTCAATGACAATAAACGGGACCTTATGCATGGCCAGGTCAAAGGCCGCCTGGCTGCCATTCCGGCCATAACCGCAAATGATCACATGATTGCTCAATCTTTTAATTTTCCTGCTCATTTTCCTGTCCCTGTAATAACTTCTCAGAACCCCGTCGATTATATAGCGGGCGGAAGAAGTTACTGCATAAACAAAGATACCAAAACTGATCACAATCAGAAAGCTGGTAAACCACATTCCAAGTTCCGACAGCGGTTCCACCTCCTTGAAACCGACCGTGGCAATCGTAATGATGGTCATGTATACGGCTTCTGTAAAGGTCAACTTTTCGATCACCATATAGCCACCAATACCAATAAAGGCTATGATCAGCAGCAAGCTGAAGGCAATGATAACCGACCAGTTGCTATCTGTTCTTCTTTTCTTTGTTGGACCTAATAAATTGATTACCGGCATAACAAGACAAACACATGTTAAACTTACAGTATTTATTTGTTAATTGCAGTATGGCCTGGGAAGAAGAGCCATCTCTGACGGGGATTCCAAGCCTTTTCCAGGCCCTGATCACCCGATTGTTTTCAACGGGCAAATGAACAGGGATATTGCTGATTTCAAGGAAGTTAAAAATTCTCCCCTGGTCAAGCATATAAGTGCATAGCACAGGTACAACCGCATTGATCAAAAGCCCTGCAAGCCGTTCCGGTCCCACTACCTTCTCCCGCCACTGACCTGGCTTGTTTAACCGGAAATGTGTCATCCAGTACCGGGAGGTGCCCAGCCTCATATTCATCAGGAAGGCAGCCGGATCTTCCGTATTCGTGAGACAGTAAAAAAACGCGGGATACTTATCCAGCATCCATGCAAACTGGGCAATCCTGATATCCGGGAAATTCATAGGCCGGAGTCTCAAATATTTCCATAGATGAGCTTCCATGGGTTGCAGCTCAAGCATGTGACAGATATGCCTGTACGATTTTTTCAATGACAGATAGTAAGGATCGCCATCGGGATTATTCAACATACCCGCCTGTCCGAAAAGGATTGATTCCTTAGTATGCAGGTCAGGGCAAAATCTGGAAATTTTCTCAAGGGAAATGGTCCTTGTAAGCATTTCAAAAGGTTCGGCATTGGTTTTCTGTCCCATAGCCCTGCCCATGGCCCTGTATAAAACCTCCTCCCAGTCCCCACCTGCCTCCTCCAGGGAACATTTTACAATTCTTGTTCGTTCTTCCAGGCGCTCAATATAGAGCTTTTCCAGCCATTGCTTAAGTCTATCCTTGTTGAGGGGCACCAGTTCTTCCCGGCAGGGTATTGTCTCCTGTTTTGCCAGCAGGTCCTTGTACTTACTCCAGAGGTTCTGGCTGAATTCCATATTGACCGTCAGTATTTTACGGCCTTTTGAATTATATACCTCCCTGTCCTTTTCAACAACACCATGCAATATCACATTGTCATAAGCCGGATCAAGATGATGCCCGTGCCGGTGCCAGTCTGAAGCTTTCATGTGGATTTCCACATTGCCTGCCCAGGTTACCGCGCCTGTTTTTATCCGGGCATTGAAGAAATCCGGACCGGAATCCGTATTGAGCTGACCTGTGTCGATTACCTCAATGAGGGAACCATGAGGATCCATCAGCGGGGTGTTATATAAACGGAATTTCCAGATATATTGCAGAAAATCTTCTCTTCTTTCCATAGTTCCGACAATAAGGATCCTGGGGGAGGATTTCCCCTTAATGTCATTACCCCTTGATTATCTGTATAATTGAGCTGGGAATTAGGAGAGCAGGGCGGCCATCTCCTGTTGCAATTCAAGGGCCTTCTTCCTGGCAGCTTCGTCAAATGCAACATTATCACCTGCATACAGGATGGACCGGCTGGCGTTGACGATGAGCCCGCACTGATCATTCAAGCCGGCATCCACGACCTCTTTCAGGCTGCCTCCCTGGGCACCAATGCCGGGAACCAGTAAAAAATGGTCGGGTATGATCCTTCGAATATCGCTTATCAATCCTGCACGCGTTGCCCCGGCCACAAACATTACCTGGTCAGGTCCGCCCCATTCTGCCCCCTGTCGTATCACCTCTTCAAACAAACGGTTTGGACCTGATCCGGCCGGAAGGAACTGAAAATCTTCGGCCCCCGGATTGGAGGTGAGTCCGAGAATGATCACCCATTTGCCCTCATACCCGAGAAAGGGTATGACCGTATCTTTTCCCATATAGGGGGAAAGGGTAATGGCATCAAAATCCATCTCCTCGAAGAAAGCTTTTGCATACATGGCGGCGGTATTGCCGATATCCCCCCTTTTTGCATCGGCTATGAGAAATACACCCGGAGCTTTGGAGCGAATATATTCCACGGTCTTTATCAGGTCAGTCCACCCGTCGGTCCCCCTGGCTTCATAAAACGCCAGGTTGGGTTTGTAGGCAATGGCCAGGTCATATGTGGCATCGATTATCCTTTTGTTGAATTCAAGTACAGGAGATGCCTCGCTGTGCAGATGTTGTGGGATTTTTTCGATATCCGTGTCTAGTCCCACACATAGAAAGGACTTTTTCTGTCGGATCTGTAGGTAGAGCCCTGCGGCTGTCATATCAGGCGTATTTCTTAGGCCTCAACTTCACTTTCTTTAAGGCGTTCGGCATTTTCGGCCATTTGCAATTTATCAATGATTTCCTGAAGTTCTCCATTCATAACCGAACCCAGGTTATACATGGTAAGGTTGATCCGGTGGTCTGTCATCCTCCCCTGCGGGAAATTATAGGTCCGGATCTTCGCGGAGCGGTCCCCGGTCGAAACCATGGTTTTCCGCTTGGAGGAGATTTCGTCAAGATACTTTTGGTATTCAAGGTTATACAACCTCGTCCTTAATTCCGCCATAGCCTTATCAAGGTTTTTCATCTGGGATTTCTCATCCTGGCAGGTTACCACGATGCCGCTTGGAACATGGGTAAGACGTATGGCAGAATAGGTGGTATTTACGGATTGCCCGCCTGGT
>DAOUVF010000117.1 GCA_030667765.1 Bacteroides sp. | reverse complement strand
CGAATCCGTTTCCATTGATCTGCTCATCGGTGAACTCAATAATATTTATGACCTGGGGAAAATTGAACTCAACCCGGTGTCATCGGAACTCGATGAGGTTACCGTCAGTACCAGCAGGTCGGTAACTTCCGCTGACCTAGACAAAAAGACCTTCAGGATGGATGATAATTTTGCACAAGCAGGCGGCTCTGTGCTGGATGCTATGAAGATCATGCCCGGTGTTACTGTCGACCAGGAGGGCAGGGTCATTATCCGTGGAAGCGACAGGGTGGCCGTATTGATTGATGGCAAGCAATCAAGCCTGACCGGTTTTGGGAATCAAAAGGGACTGGATAATATACCGGTTGCCAATATCGAAAGCATCGAGATCATCAATAATCCATCTGCCCGGTATGATGCATCAGGGATGGCAGGGATCATAAACCTGATCTATAAGAAAGAAATGGAGACAGGCTTCAACGCTGATTTGGGTTTTACATTCGGCATGGGTGCCATGACCAGGCGGAGGGAGGATCTGCCAACCCAGCTTGGCAGCTATGACTGGAATCCTAAATACATTCCCAGCCTCAACCTGAATTACAAGACTTCAAAATTTAATCTTTTCCTGTTGTCTGAACTGATCCGCCAGAAGAGTTTGCCCAATAACGAATTTACAACCCGTGTATATGAAGATGGGAGCGGGACCGTTTCGCAGGTTCCGGAAAACAGGACGCAGACAAGGTATATTCTTAACGGGGGACTGGATTGGATGATCAACGAAAATAACACGCTCACGTTTTCCGCTGTCTATGATTATGAAAAACATGTGGATACTGCACAGGTCCCATATATTGATATTGGTACCTGGCAGAGATACAGGTACTGGGCCTGGAGGGAGACGGAGGTGACCGGATATATGAATTTCACATTGAATTACAAGCATAAATTCGCCCAGCCCGGACATGAGTTCAATGCAAGTGCGCTGTATACAAAGGGATGGGAAGATGAAAGCTATTTTCTAAATGACAGTTCAGACATCAGGCAATCTACAGATACTACCCATATCCTGGCCACAGAGCATACGACAAGCCTTGCCATTGATTATATTAAACCCCTGAGAAACGGGAGGCTGGAAGCTGGTTCCAAGATCACGCTCCGCAGGATCCCTGTGACCTATACCGTCGGGCATGGTGAACAGTCGGTGATCTATCCGGGGCTGGGGGACTGGTCAGAATGGGGGGAGAATATTTATGCAGCCTACCTGAATTATGTTTATGAGCGCCCGAAATATGATGTTGAGGCCGGACTGAGAGTAGAGCATACAGATGTATTCTATGATATCTCTCCTGAGAATATTTATTATGACCAGAATGATGCCTATCAGTATTTCGAGCTCTTTCCCAATATCAGGGTCACGTATAAATTCGATGAACGGAACCGGATTTCGGCCTTTTATAACCGGAGGATTGACCGTCCGGGGGAACCCGAGCTCAGGATTTTCCCCAAATATGATGACCCGGAATTACTGAAAGTCGGAAATCCTTATCTCAGGCCCCAGTTTACCCAGACGTTTGAACTGGCATACAGACGGAAGTGGGAATCAGGATTGTTGGCTATATCTGGCTATTACAGGTTGATCAGGGACCCGTTCATGAGGGTGTACGGTATCGATGCGACGAGTTTTGATTATGATGTGGTAAATAAAATATACCAGAATACCGGACGCGCAGATCATGCAGGATTTGAACTGGTACTGGAACAACAATTGCTGGACATCTGGCAAATAACCGGGAGCGCGAACTTATATCAGAATGTGATCCATCCATATACAGGGATGCTCCTTTTTCCATACAGGAGGCCCTTCAGTATTGAAAGGACGGTTGAGAAAACCTGGGATATCAAGATCAGCAACCAGTTCACCCTTCCCGGGCAATGGGAGATCCAGTTAACCGGCATTTACTTTGCGCCCAAGAATATCCCCCAGGGAAGACAGTTGTCCAGGTCCTCCATAGACCTTGGGATCAGGAAAAAGGTCCTCCAGGGGAAGGGTGATATCACCTTGAATTTCAGTGATATATTTAACCATTTCGGGATCCGGCAGGAGATTTACGGAGATGGGGTGAATATATTGTATGAGAATTATTTTGAGACACAGGTCCTGAGGATAGGGTTCCGCTATAAATTCTAAGATTTACACTGAAGCAGAATAGGTTTTTACCTCTCCTTCTCCGGAAATAGAAAATTTCCGTAAATTACATGCAAAAATAAACCATAAAAACCATAAGTATGAAAAGAAGAAGTTTTGTAAAATTAGGTGCCGCAGGAAGCATGGCTTTGCAATTTCCACATATATTCGGTGCCTATACCAGCGAAAAAATGGGAGAAATACCCAAGCGTGTCCTTGGTAAAACGGGAGAAGAGGTTACTGTACTTGGATTTGGCGGCATAGCCCTCAAGAACAATGGCCAGGACTTTGCCAATGAATTGATCGCCGTGGCTTTTGACCGGGGCATCAGGTATTATGATATTGCACCTTCCTATGGTGATTCCCAGGAATTATTGGGACCAGCACTTATGCCTTACCGGAAGAAAACTTTCCTGGCCTGCAAAACACAGGCAAGAGACCAGCAAGGTTCGGAGGAGGAATTGCATGAATCACTGGATCTGTTGAAGACTGATCATATCGACCTCTACCAGTTCCATGCACTCAGCAAAATGGAGGACCTGGACCAGATCTTTGGTCCCGGTGGAGCCATAGAAACATTCCAGAAAGCCCGCGATGCAGGCAAGATCCGCTTCATCGGATTTTCGGCCCACAATGAGGAGGTTGCCCTGAAAGCAATGGATTTATTTGATTTTGATTCCATCCTGTATCCCATCAATTGCGTTTGCTGGTACAATGGTGATTTCGGTCCCAGGGTACTCAAGAAAGCCAGGAAAAATGATATGGGGATCATGGCCATTAAAGCCATCGCGAAAAACAGGCTATCTGGTGATGAGAAGTCGTACCCCAATTTGTGGTATCATCCATACGAGGAGGATGAATTAATTGAGAAATCATTGCAATTCACCCTCTCAAAAGACATAACAGGCACTGTACATGCAGGTGATTCCGTCTTCATGAAAAAAACTCTTCAGTTTATTGATGGAAAGAAAGAATTCTCAGCCCCTGACAAGGATGAGATCCTGTCAATGATCAAGGATATAAAACCCATTTTCAGTCATCCGGAAGCCTGATCCTGGAATGAAAATAAATGCCATCCTGTTTGGAGCGACAGGAATGATAGGCCAGGGTGTCCTGATCGAAGCATTGGAAGACCCCGAGGTAGCATCGGTCTTGGTAATAGGAAGAAGGAGTTCTGGTGTGCAGCATGCAAAACTCGAGGAGATCATCCACGATGATTATCTAAACTACGCTGCCATAGAAAGCCAATTATCCGGATACAATGCCTGCTTTTTCTGCCTGGGGGTATCATCATCAGGCATGTCCCCCGAAAAATACTATACCATAACCCATGATTATGCAGTTGCAGTTGCCGATGTGCTGTCACGGCTTAATCCGGATATGGTTTTCTGTTTTATTTCAGGTGCCGGGACTGATGATGAAGAGAAAAGCAGGATGCGATGGGCCAGGGTCAAGGGAAAAGCCGAGAACAGCCTGAAATCTTTCCCTTTCAAAGGGATTTATTTGATGCGCCCTGCATATATACAGCATAGGAAAGGCGTCAGGCCGTCCTATGTGTTTTACAAGATCTTTGCCCCGGTCTACCCTGTACTGAGGTTCCTTTTTCCAAGGATGGTGACAAATACCGAGGAAGTCGGGAGGGCCATGATCAATGCCGTAAAGTTCGGCGCTGACAAACAAACCCTGGAGAACAGGGATATTATAGAACTGGCGAAGAAAACCTGATTCAGACAGGATAGCCGACCGGCATGATATACATGGGTATCTCTTCCGCTGGCAAGTCCAGCACCTGTTTTATCCCCTCATCATCAAAGGCCCCAATGGCACATGTCCCCAGTCCCAATGCCTCGGCCTGCAGGTACACATTCTGTGCAGAATGCCCGATATCCATCGGTATATACCGTTGTCTGCCGCGTTCTCCAAAACGGTCCATGACCCTGCTCTCAATGGCAATGTATATAAGGCTTGCCGGTGCAACACGGATCATTTCCCGGGGGTAGGCAATTTTGTAGAGATCTTCCCTGAGGTCTTTATCATGGATCAGCTTCAGGGCGTGTTCATCCGGAATGAAATGATAAAAACCGGACGGAATATCGATGATATCAGCTGCCACAAGGTAGATCTCCAGTGGGAATATTGCCCCGGCTGAGGGCCAGGTCCTGTTTGCTTTGCCGGTATACCGCTTACCGCGTTCCGGTTCTTTCAACCCATAGGCTGCCCATAAGATCTGTGAGATCTCAGATGGGGAAAGGGAGGATGTCTGGAAATCTCTCCTGGAACGCCTGTTCAGGAAGATTTCTTCCAGGGATTGATCTCCGCTTGTCCTGGGATGTGGAAGTTTTACATATTCTGACACAATTGTCGGGATTATCCTTCAAATTTGAAAGAGACCTTTATTTTTGCCCGGTAATATTCAATCTTCCCGTCCTTGATATGCATATCCAGCTCTGATACTTCTGCAACACGCAGATCCCTAAGCGTCTCAGTAGCTTTGGTTATGGCACTGGCTGCTGCTTTTTCCCAGGATTCTGTGCTGGTCCCCACCAGTTCGATGATTTTATAAACGCTGTTTGTCATAATAATGATTGGTTTTGGTTCTTAATAAAGTTACGCCAACTGTGAGCTAAAGTCAAATAATATTAAGGAATAAGCATGTGAATATTTTTATCTAATATTGCCTCCTGGTATGAAAACCGAAGTTCCAAAGAAGAAGATTACCTTAACCGGACTGGGAAATGCGCTCAAGTTATACCGGTATATCCGGCCGTTCAGGGTGGAATTCGGGGTTGGTCTGCTGTTTCTATTTGCTGCCAGCCTTGCCAGCCTTGCCTTTCCGAAACTGCTGGGTGACCTGGTTAATTCCGGAACCCAGGGCAACCTTGCTGAATCCATAAACCGGATAGCACTCCTGCTGGTGGTCATACTGGTGACCCAATCCGTATTTTCGTATTTCCGTACGATCATTTTTGTGAATGTGACGGAGAAATCCCTGGCCAACTTAAGGCAGGACACTTACAATCATCTGATCAGGCTGCCCCTTAAATTTTTTGAACAAAGAAGGGTGGGGGAACTAAACAGCAGGATATCAGCCGATATATCCCTCCTGCAGGATACCCTGACATCCACACTGGCGGAATTCCTGCGCCAGATGATCATAATCGTTGGCGGGATCAGCCTCCTTGTTTATACCTCGCTGGAACTTACCCTTTTCATGCTCGCCATTTTGCCGGCTATTGTGCTGATGGTTTTTTTCTTCGGAAGGTTTATCCGGAGGTATTCAAAGCAGATGCAAAAGGAAGTTGCTGAATCCAATACCGTGGTTGAAGAAACCCTGCAGGGCATCCGTAGTGTAAAAACCTTTACCAATGAATTCCTGGAAATGGCCCGTTACCGGGACCGGACCCTGGAAATTGCCAAATTGGGTATGAAGGGTGGCCGCTACAGGGCTGCTTTTTACTCTTTTGTTATACTGGGTTTATTCGGTGCACTGGTTGCTGTCATCTGGAAAGGCACAGGGTTGCTGGCAGAAGGTATACTCGATTCGGGGGAATTGTTCGCCTTTGTCCTGTATTCAGGATTTATCGGTGGCAATATTGGTGGACTGGCAAGTGTGATCACCCGTATTCAGCGGTTCATAGGTGCCACAGAAGATCTTTTTGAACTATTTGATGTCGATGAGGAAGTGATCGAGGAGATACCTGAACTGGAACAGAAAGATGAGCTGAGTGGAAAGATCAGCCTGAAAAATCTTTCCTTCACCTATCCTTCCAGGCCGGAGGAAGAAGTATTACATAAAATAAATGCGCAAATATCAGAAAACCAGCTTATTGCCCTGGTTGGTGCTAGTGGTGCCGGTAAATCCACACTCACATCCCTGCTGATGCGCCTCCATGATCCGACGGCGGGTGAGATCTGGTTCGATGGGAAACGCAGCCAGGATATCCCCCTGTCTGTTTTGAGAAAACAGATCGCTCTGGTACCCCAGGATATTTTCCTTTTCGGCGGTACCATCCGTGAGAACATAGGTTATGGCAAGCCCGGAGCCACTGACAAAGATATTATTGAGGCGGCCGGGCAGGCCAATGCCATGGAGTTTATAGACCGGTTCCCGGAAAAACTGGATACCCTGGTGGGGGAAAGGGGGACGCAGTTATCCGGCGGACAGAGACAGAGGGTGGCCATTGCAAGGGCTGTATTGAAAGATCCCAGAATATTGATTCTGGATGAGGCAACATCATCCCTTGATTCGGAATCGGAGCGTTTAGTCCAGGATGCCCTCGAAAAACTGATGCAGGGCCGGACCTCCATAGTTATCGCACACCGGCTCTCAACCATTCGCAAAGCCCACCAGATACTTGTCCTCGACCATGGCAGGCTGGTTGAAAAAGGCAGCCATGAGGAATTATTGAAATTGCCATCAGGTATCTACCGGAACCTGAGTGAACTTCAGTTCTCTTTATAGGCCGGGCCTCCCAAAATCCGTGTGAAACCACTTGGGTAGCCAAGGAATTAATATTACTTTCATGGGGAATTAATACCGGATCAATAATGAAAACCAATTTTGTTCTTGCATTTCTTATGATCACCGGGGCTTCATCTTTACCGGCACAGGATAATCAAATTGTGCTATACCCCGATTCTGCCAGGCATGAAATAAGCAGGCATATCTACGGACATTTTTCTGAACACCTGGGACGATGTATTTATGGCGGTTTCTGGGTTGGCGAGGACTCAGAGATACCAAACACAGGCAGGATAAGAACAGATGTAGTTGAAGCATTGAAGGAAATTGCCATTCCAAACCTTCGCTGGCCGGGAGGCTGTTTTGCTGATGAATACCACTGGATGGATGGTATTGGTCCCCGGGACAAAAGACCCACCATGATCAATACCCACTGGGGCGGTGTGACAGAGGATAACAGTTTCGGGACGCATGAATTCCTTGAACTATGCAGTCTGCTGGACTGTGAACCGGTCATATGCGGGAATATGGGGAGCGGAACGGTGCGGGAAATGTCGCAATGGGTGGAATACCTGAATTCTGATAATATAAGTCCGATGACGAACCTCAGGAGGGAAAACGGTCAGGAGCAAGCTTTTGGCGTAAAATACTGGGGTGTCGGGAATGAGAACTGGGGCTGCGGAGGAAGGATGACGGCCGAATATTACGCCAACGAACTTCGGCGGTATTCCGTTTATTGCAAGAACTATGGTGAGAACAGCCTTTACAGGGTTGCCTGCGGTCCGTCAGGGGCTAATTATCATTGGACCGAAACACTCATGAGGGATGCACAGACCCGGAATTCCTTCCAGGGCTTATCCCTGCATTATTATACTGTTCGCGGTGACTGGTCCAGCAAGGGATCTGCAACTGACTTCAGTGAAGCAGACTGGTTTACCACAATGCAAAAAACACTGAAGATGGATGAATTCATCCAGAAACATTCGGAGATCATGGACAAATACGATCCTGAAAAGACAAAGGGGCTGATCGTAGATGAATGGGGTAACTGGCACGATGTAGAACCCGGTACAAATCCAGGATTCCTTTACCAGCAGAATACCTTGAGGGATGCTCTGGTGGCGGCAGTCAACCTGAACATTTTTAACAACCATTGTGACCGGGTAAAGATGGCCAACATAGCTCAGACCGTCAATGTCCTGCAGAGTGTGATATTAACGGACGGGGAACAGATAGTAAGAACCCCTACATATTATGTGTTCAAAATGTACAAGGTTCACCACGACGCCACCCTGGTACCTTTCATGATCAGTTCAGAAGATTATTCCTTGGATGATCTATCCATTCCGGCCATTCATGCTTCCTGTTCAAAAGGTGAATACGGAAAGATACATCTTACCATGGCGAACCTGAACCCGAACATTGGTACAAACATGGAATGTATCGTGGAGGGGAAGGAATCAATTAAGGTCACCAGCGTTGAAATTATTACTGCGGGTAGTATGAATGCCTTCAATGATTTTGGTAAACAGGAGTCT
>DAOUVF010000170.1 GCA_030667765.1 Bacteroides sp. | reverse complement strand
GGGATTGATATCTATGTTGTTAAATTGCCTGATGGCAAATCTGAACATGTTCTCATAGATCTTAATAATATCAAATCCATAAAGGATCAGCAGGCTTCCGATCTTATGTAGTAATGCGCTGAGCTGGCTGGCAATCCCGGCCAGAATGTATCCGCCAGGATTATTGCCAATCAACCTCAGGAAGAGGTCGACCAGGATTGCTTCCAGGAATATTCCTGTCATGGGTCCAAGAATGATGGCTGATGGGGATATGGATTTCATCAGGGCACAAATGAGTCCGGCCCGCCATATCAGCCCTCTTTCAGGCCATAGCTGGTAGAATGCGATCATGAAGATAGTAGCGATGAAGGTCAGGAAAGAGCCTGAAAATGGGATATGCATATTATGTAGAAAACTACCGATCACAATCTCGAAAGATGCCCATAGTCCACCTACAACAGCAGCTTTCGCCCATATAGTATCAGCTGCTCCAAGCTTTGAAAGAGAATCTGACAAAGTTACGATCCTTTCAGGATATGGCTTCAAGATCTGCAGGGGAGTTAATATTATAAAATGTGTTGGTGTCATAAAAACCCAGCGCTGTATGCAGGTGCACAGCTTTTATTTCAACCTTGTCTAGAAGCGGTGTGAATCCGAGTATGCGTTCATTTATCTGTGCCTCCATGGCAGGCAAAACAGATCTGGAATATACAGCGCAAAGTGGCTGGTAGAAAGAATCGTGGTCAACAGGCACAATGACATCAAAGGAATCCGCGTGGGAGATTAAGTGCCGGTAAATATCCGGGGTAACAAAGGGGGTATCAGACGGGATTACCAGGTTATTCAGGGTCTCTGATTTAGTAAGGGCAGAAAAAATTCCCCCCATGGGACCACAGCCGGGAAAGAGATCTCCAACGACAGGATATCCGAATGAATCAAAATGATCATTGTTGGCACTGATGATAATATTTTCACATAGTGGAGAAAGTATTGCAATGGCATGTTCAATAAGGGGTTTTCCCTTCCAGGGAATCAACCCCTTTTCTTTTCCCATCCTCGAACTTTGTCCACCAGCCAGAATGATTCCTGTATATTTTTGTTCAGTCCTTTGCTCCCTTATCATTCTGAATTAACTTCACTGTTTTGGCGAGATTCGTAGCAAAAACAAAATCATTCAGGTACTGATTCTCCGCACTCAGGATATCATCCCTGGTACCCTCCCAGCATTTTATCCCCTCATAAATGAAAACGACTTTGTCCCCGATCTCCATCACTGAATTCATATCGTGGGTATTTACGATGGTGGTAATGTTGAATTCCGTGGTAATCTCCTGGATTAGTTTGTCTATCCTGATAGCCGTTTGCGGGTCGAGTCCCGAGTTGGGTTCATCACAAAACAAATACCTGGGATTCAGTGCAATCGCTCTGGCAATTCCTACACGCTTACGCATGCCCCCACTCAATTCTGCGGGAAAAAGTTTATTGACATTGCTCATATCAACCCTTTGCAGGCAGAAATCGGTACGATCTATTTTTTCTTCATAAGACATCTGGGTGAACATATCCAGGGGGAATCTCACATTTTCCTCCACAGTGAATGAATCAAAAAGGGCAGCACCCTGGAAAAGCATGCCGAATTCCTTCCTTACCTGTTTTTTCTGTTTAAAACTCATACTGGTAAAATCCCGGTCATCAAAAAGGATACTTCCTTCATCTACCTCGTGAAGCCCGACTATGGATTTCAACAAAACCGTCTTTCCTGAACCACTTTTACCAATGATCAGGTTGGTTTTTCCTTTTTCGAAAACAATACTTATATCGTCCAGCACAAGACGATCGCCAAATGATTTGGATATATTATTTACCTCAATCAACGAAGAATAAGTTTGGTCAGGATAAGGTTAAACATCAGCATAACTATACTGCTGTGGACAACTGCCCGGGTGGAAGATTTTCCTACCTCCAGGGAACTTCCTTCTGCATAATAACCATGATATGCTGAAATTGTGGTTATGATAAAGGCAAACACGATCATCTTTTTCAGGGCGTAGGTGAAATAGTAAGGATAGAATACATACTGCAGGCCATAGACAAACTCCTGTGGTGATGAGACATCCGTTATCAGGGCGACTACATAACCTCCCGACATACCCACAATCAGGCTGAGAATGGTCAGCAGAGGGAAAAAGAACATGGTTGATATGATTTTTGGCAGGATGAGAAAACTGGCTGAATTCACACCCATAATCTCCAGGGCATCGATCTGTTCAGTGATCCTCATCGTACCCAGCTCAGAGGCAATACTGGATCCTACCTTCCCGGCCAGGATCAGAGCTACCATGGTTGAAGAAAACTCGAGCAGCAGCATATCCCTTACACCAACTCCAATAAGGTATCTGGGCAAGAGTGGACTCTCAATATTATAATCGGTCTGTATGGTGATTACTGCCCCTACGAATATGGAAATAATAACCACAATTCCTATGGAATTTATACCCTGTAATTCCAGCTCCCGCATTATTTGCCGATAGTACATGCCTGATCTCTCAGGTCGTGCAAAAACCTTGGAAATCAATATGTAATATCTGCCCAGGTGATAGAGTAACCGCATAATTTTAAACCATTCGCCTTCTTCAGGCTGTTTGTAAAAGTAGTAATAATTTTAGTTATCCGGCAGGGCATAATAATCATGGAATTTGTATAAATTTAAGTAGTATATTTACAGGCTAAATTTTATAAAATGGATCAAAATAATTACTGTGTGATCATGGCCGGAGGTGTAGGAAGCAGGTTCTGGCCCATGAGCAGATCTGCCCGGCCGAAACAATTCCTGGATATCCTCGGTACCGGTCAAACCCTTTTAGAACATACATTCAACCGTTTCAGGAAGATCATTCCGGCAGAGAACATCTTAATTGTCACAAACAGCATATATGGTGATCTGGTAAGGGAACAACTTCCGGACCTTCCTGATAAAAATATTCTGCTGGAACCCCTTCGGAGAAATACCGCTCCCTGTATTGCTTATGCAAGCTATAAGATCCTCGAGAGGAATCCGGAAGCCAGCATGGTGGTAGCTCCTTCCGATCATCTTATTTTGGATGAGAAAGAGTTCCTGAATGTAGTAAATGAGGGTCTCGGTTTCGTGCATAAGGAGAATGCCCTGATGACCATTGGGATCCCTCCAAGCAGACCCGAAACCGGTTATGGTTATATCCAGGTTAACGGAAGTTCATCGACCGGTAAAAAGATTAAGAATCTCAGAAAGGTTAAAACCTTTACGGAAAAGCCAGATCTCAAGCTGGCCAAAGTATTCCTGGAAAGCGGGGAGTTTTTCTGGAATTCGGGGATCTTTTTCTGGTCTGTTGATACCATCCTCGATTCATTTGCCAGGTATTTGCCTGAAATCAATGCCCGTTTTAATGAAGGAAAGGGTAAATATGATACATTTGAAGAGGAAGAATTTATCGGGAAAACCTATGCCGAATGCAAAAACATATCCATCGACTACGGGATCATGGAGAAGGCCGAGAATGTTCATGTGATCACCGCAGATGTTGGCTGGTCGGATCTGGGGACCTGGGGTTCCTTGCATGACCAGATGGAAAAGGACAAAACTGACAACACCATTATCGGGGAACATGTAATGACCTATGATCTGAGGGGATGTCTTGTCAGTGTACCGGCAGATAAGCTCGTTGTACTTCAGGGTCTGAAAGATACAATCGTTGTTGAAACAGATGATATCTTACTGGTCTGCAAAATGGAGGACGAACAGAAGATCAAGAATTTTGTAAATGATGTCAGGATCCTGAAAGGAGGCGATTACGTTTGATCGGCTTTTCACATGTCAGGGGTATTAAAAACGTCACGGCATTTTGTGCCAGTAAACACAAAATAAAGGCTCCTTTTTTTAATACCCCTGACATGGAATAAAGCCTCAATTTTGTTTTTCCACCCACCCAGGGCTGCCCTCAACAGGGTGGCTTTTTTATTGCTACTTTGCTTCAGGCTTATATTGATTAAAACTGAGCCTATAAATATTGCTTGCAAGATTTTCAGCGAAGTTTTAATCAATATAGCCTGTACGAATTGTATAAAAAAAGAAGCTGCCCTTTTGAGGCAGCTCCTTTAAATATATAGTTGAGAGTTGAGACAGTTTAATATTCCCAGAGATCGTGCTCAAATTCAAACAGCCAGTTCTTGATGCTTTCTGCTTCGAACATGGCATCCATGCCTGTGGCATAATCAGTTACGGACCTGTCATCATAGACATTGGAGATTTTAAAAATATATGAGCTGAACCTGCGTTGGTTGAACAGGTCATCAAAGGAGATCCGTTGTGCATCATTATTTGGATTGAATACTTCCTGCTTGGCCAGGTAATACCTGATCTCGGGATAATAAACCCAGAACAACTGTGTCTTGCTGATGTCTCCCGTTGGCACATCTTCATTGGTTATTGGATCTATAATAGTCCGGGGATAAATCCTGATAGGGCAGAGTCCGATAATTCTCACCTGGAAGGTGGAATATCTTTTATCAAAGAACCATTTTTCCTTTACCAGCAGCCTGGTTACATCATCCAGGTTGATCTGTACATCCACAATTTTCATTACTGTCTGGCCGGTCAGCGAATCGAAAACCGGTTCCGGAATGGAATCCACTTTTAAATCGTCGTAAATCTCTTCAAGGCTCATCGGTTTTTCAAACTCATATCCCAGCAGTGGTTCGTAAGCAAATACCTGGCGGCCTGGCAATGGATCCTCGAGAATATCGAGCAACAGCTGGGTCAGGTTTCTCCGGTCACCGATGGGCCTGGTCGGGAAATACAGGGGCTGGTTCATTTTCTCTCTGAGATTGAGCATCCGCCACACAACTTTTTCCCACATGACATCTGCTTCACGAACAAAAGGATAGGGAACAGGATCCCGGTCAGGTATATGCTCCTTGTCGTATACCTCTTTCTTTTCAATTAAACTGATTGATTGAGCCTTTCCTGGCTGTACCCCGATGAGGGTGAACAGAAGGGCACAAATGAACAGATTGCTGATCGTTTTCATCCTTATCTATATTAACTTATCTGATTTTAACTGACAGCGTAGGCAGGTACCTAGTAGAACCATCAGGACCTACAGCTGTGATATCGTTGAAATAAATACGTGATCCTGAACGAAGGTTCCGGATGGTTTCCCTCATATCGCTGCTCAAATTTGCAGAACGGGAGGGGATATTCTTATCAAAACCCTGAACGATGGCAGTAAATGTATAACCGGTAATGGTGTAATTCACACCGCCAAACTGAAACCATTCAGGCATTGTTGCCTTTAGGCCGATCTCTCCAAGAATCTGGTTCAGGCTTAGGGTACCGCCCTGGACACCTGCCAGCGTTGGATATGGATCGGGTAATTTTGCCACCCTGAAATCCTTGTATCCCATTGAACGTGTCCTGCCATCCGCTCTCACAGAAACGGAAACCCTGGCTTTTCCTTCCCGGGTTGGGACCACAGTGTAGTTTGTTCCACTTCCCCTTATACGGCCGTTATTGATGGATACGCTGATTGCATTGGCAGGGTAACCGGGAACGGATACTTCCACCGGGTTATCAATGGCTGTGTAAAATACAAGCATTTGGGTCGGAGATACCACCAGGCTTGGCATGGCTACGGTGTAACCAGCACTGAATGGTTTATTGGTAAATGTCCCGTCGTCTCTTTTCAGGCTGATAATCCCTCCCCAGGGTTTCCAGCCTGTGCTGGCACCACCAGTATTCACCTTGAATACTCCTCTTCCACCTTCAATAGGGATGGCTTCATAATCACGACCTTCTTCTCCTACCATATTGTATTCCACTGTCCCATCATCCAGGATGGTTGAATCATAACGTCCTACATATACGATTGGTTGCTGTGTAGTATCAAAGGCAGCCATAAAGACACTGGCTGAATACTCATTGCCGCGAATGATATGATTTGAATTTGAGATTACGACTGATTCCAGAAGGTTGAACTTAAATGCGCCGGCATCGATCTGTGAATACAGATAATTCAAGGTTTCCGATTCAGCATTCCTGACATCGCTTTGCATTTTTGACATCAGGGCGATGACAGCAATCAGTGGCAGGTGTTCAAAATGGGACTGCTGCCAGTTCAGTATTTCCCCTTCCTTGGGCGGAGGATCTGAAGTATCCAGGCTCGCCTCCAGAGAATGCCGCACATCTTCGCTCTCTTCAGCTACGATGGAAAGCAGGTAATCCCTGAATTCATCCAATGCCTGCCTCAGGTCATTGGCTTTACCGTCGTTGTTGGCACCGATCATTATCTCAGCCGGCTTGTTCATGTCATCTTTTCCTACGATTTCTTCCCCGAGGATTAATTCACCTTCGATCGCCTCTGTATTTTCTCCCTCTGTTGCGATTACCAGTTCAAGTTTCAATTCCTGGATGTAATTATTAAGTTCATCCGAACGCTGTTTCACTTCGAGTGCCATGGTTTGCCAGGGGCCCGCTTTGACGGGATTCTCAGCTGCAGCACGATCAAATTCCGTATAATATACTTCATTCTTGGATGCAAAATTTTCAGTAGTCTTGGTCAATCCTTCATCGACCAAGACAAAAGCGTCGAGAACATCTTTCGATACATTCAGTGCCAGCAATGCCATCAGCACCAAATACATCATACCGATCATTTTTTGTCTCGGGGTTTCTTTCTTACCTGCCATTGGGTT
>DAOUVF010000210.1 GCA_030667765.1 Bacteroides sp. | reverse complement strand
TGGTATTGATTCATGCAGGGGTAGGCTGAATTTATATAGGCATTGGTATAGGCTGACTGTGGAATTTCACCGATCTTCCTGTGAATATAGGTTGGCATTGCAAGGGAATCAAACGGCATACGTTTATACATCGGTGCCATGCTTCCTGCAGGATGCTCCTTTCCCGGCTGGACATCGATCCATGAGCGGGTCCTGTGGCTGTCATCCGTATGTGAAGTGATCACTGATCCGTCTGGGGTAGCCTTTTTCCCCAGGATTATGCTTGTACAACCGTCGGGAATATTTCCTTCCCAATCAGGCCTATCCTGTGCCTTGATGAAAACCATGTTTAACCCCCCTAAAAGTATAATTACCAGAAATTTGGAGAAGAAATCTTTCATTTTAGTGGATTTTTCAGTAATTTACAGAACTGTAACCAATATTTTCCGCTAATATAGTATTGTTGAGCAGTCTTTGAAGAAAGATTCCCCTGAAATTATTTTTGCTCCTGCATACCTTATGAGGGATAATAACCTACATATCAAAGAAAAACTAATTACACGCTGCAGAGAAACACAGCAAAAATGTGTCGACAGTGCCAAGTCAGCCATGAATGAAGCACAGTTGGCCCTCAACGAATACGGTGCCAACAAAGATCGTTATGATTCATTCAGAGACCAGCTGATGGGCCGTAGAGATATGTTTGCAGCACAATATCAAAAAGCCCTGTCGGACATGCATGTTCTCGAACGGATTAACCCGAAAAACCCGAAGGAAACAGTGGAATTTGGTGCCATTGTCATTTCAGATACCTCAAAATTCATCATTGCCATCAGCGCCGGAAAAATCGAACTGGATGGTACTATTTTTTATGCCATCTCGCCTGCGGTCCCACTCTACAAAGTCATGGAAGGATTGAGAGCAGGTGATAGTTACGAATTTAACGGTAAAAAACAGACCATTAAGGAATTGTATTAATCAGATCAAGAATTGTTATCAGCCGTGGATAAAAGTAAGAAAAGGGGCAGGTATGACCGGATCTATGTGCAGTTATCGGGACTCCTGAATGCAACTGGCGATATGGTTTCCCGCATGTCCACTGTGGCTGCAGTCCTCCATCATAAAATGGATGGTTTTTTCTGGACGGGGTTTTACCTCCTCAATAATGAAAACCTGCATGTCGGACCTTACCAGGGACCTGTAGCCTGTCAGGTGCTGGCCAAAGACACCGGTGTTTGCTGGACGGGGATCAATCAACAAAAAACCATTATCGTCCCTGATGTGGAACAATTCCCCGGACATATTGCCTGTGATTCAAGATCAAGATCAGAGATTGTTGTCCCGGTCCGGGACAAGGAAGGTCAGATCATCGCTGTACTGGATGTTGATAGCAAGCACCTGGATCAATTTGATGAAACGGATGCTGAGGGACTTGAAAAAATCGTTGGATTGATCTGATAGGCCAGATCTTTTCAGACACCCAGGAGTTCTGACAACTTATCAAGACTGTAGGGTTTTGTCAGTAATTTATCAAAGCCGACATCCTGGAAGTCATCAAAAAAGAGTTGGGGATTATGAGCGGTAAGTGCAACGATCATGACCCTGTTTTTTGGATGCGGCATTTCCTCCCTGATATATTTTGTGGTTTCAAGCCCGTTCATCACCGGCATCTCTATATCCATCAGGATCAGATCATAGTGGATTTTCTCAAAGGCATCTATTGCTTCCCTGCCATTTTCAACCTGGTCGAACTCAATATCCAGGCTTCTCAGTACTTCCGCGAGAAGCAGGCGATTCGTAAAAATATCGTCAACAATTAATACTTTCATCTGAAATGAACCGGGTCTAGAGGTAACGGGTGCAAATTTAAGTATTTCGGCGTCCTATCCCAATTCGCTCAGGGTTTTTACTATATCCATGGAGATTATTTCCACCCTGCTGCCATCCAGGTAGATGATCTTGTCATTTTTGAATTCAGTCAGTGTCCGGATAAAACTCTCTTTTGTCGTTCCTGCAAGTTCAGCAAGTTCACGGCGTGTCAGCGGAAAATCAAAATGAGGCTGCTTGTATATCTGTTCAGCAAAATAAAGCAATACATCTGCTATCCTGCCCGGCAGTTGTTTATGGGTCTGACTCATCAGCCGGTTAAAAATAAACAGACCGTCCTGGCTGATCAGGTTCGTCAGCTGGAGGCTGAATTTGCCGTTTTCCATCAGGACATTCCGGTAAGCATTGATATCAATGAAACATATATCAGCATTTTCAATCGCAGTAGCCGAATACTGATGTATCTGGTCCCCCATCACCGACATCATGCCTATGTATTCCCCTGGTGTTGCAAGTCTTAGTAAAACGGTTCGTTCGTTCCGCCCCTCTTTGAATATCTTAACCATGCCGGAAACCATCAGCATAATGTGGGAGGTCCGGGTATTCTGCCGGAATATAATGTCTTTCTTGTTATAGTTGACAACATTGCTGTTACGCTGCAGCAATTCAACCTGCCCCTCGTCAAGTAGCTGTCTGTAAGGCATTTGCTGTTCGCAAGGAAACCCTGATATGGACCCTGACTGATTCAAAGCAATATTTTTTATTAAACATACGAAAAAAAGAGAGATGATATAAATCATCCTAATAAATATGCACACTCTCTCAAAATGCAATATATTTGAGACTGTAAACATTCATGCCACTGTATGAATACCACTGCAGACAGGAAGAAGATATTAATCGTCGATGATTCCAATACCAACGTTGTTCTTCTGGAAGCAATCCTGAATCGAAAGGGATATGAGATAAAGACCGCTTTTAATGTGAATGAGGCATATACCATGCTGGAGAAAGACCGCCCGGAACTGATCCTGCTGGATCTGCTGATGCCAAAAATAAGTGGTTACCAGTTCCTTGACCAGCTTAAGAAAAACAATGCAACCAGAGGAATCCCGGTGATCATAGTTTCAGCTGTTACAGATGTCATGAATATTAAGAAAACCCTTGATATGGGAGCCGTTGATTACATTGAAAAGCCGATTGACATCAAGGCATTGGTAAAGAAAGTTGAAAAGACTCTAAATTGATTTAAAATGACAACCGTTATTATATCCAATCAAAATAAGGACACAGAAACATATCAGTACTGTTATATGGTCCGTCTCTTTATCTTCTCTTATTATTAATCTGCCTATCCGCTCTTGATAAAAATTCCGGATCAATCTCGATCATTAAGGAATTATAAGTATTTTTATTCTGACTTGGGATGGTTATGGACAAGCCTAACGATATAATTATCAGGTATACGGTTTCTGGATTTCTCATCGGGATCATTTTCCCCTTCGCCTCCCTCCTGCTTCACTCTCTTACCGGCAATACTTCCTTTACCCTGCATGGATTCGGATATCTGCACAATCTGTTTCCCGGGCAGTTCCTGCTGGATATGATCCCCGCACTGACAACTGTGGCCGGTATCATTGCAGGGGTTCAGACTGCCAGGAACAAGATCACTATTAGCCGACAGTTCCTGGAGGGGCAACAACGATCAGAAAAAATACTTGACTTTACTGCCAAACTTATACATAACCAGCTTGATGCAGAATTGGATCTGAAGGATGCGGATGACCCGCTTGGTGAAGCCCTGGTCAACCTGCGGAACAATCTGAAAAATAATACCGAGGAACAACAAAACCGCAAGATGGAAGATGACCAGCTGAACTGGATTTCCGGGGGACTTGCAACCGTGGGGGACATCTTGCGCAGGCCTTTCGATAATATGGAGGAATTCTCCTACAATATCATCAGCTACCTGGTTAAATATCTGGATGCCAACCAGGGTGGATTCTTTCTTATCGAACAGGATGAAGATGATGTCAGGTACTTCGACCTGAAAGCTTCCTATGCCTACGACAGGAAAAAATTTGCTGATAAACGGGTTGAATGGGGAGAAGGATTGATCGGTACCTGTGCCCTGGAGAAAGAAAGTATTCATATGACAGACCTGCCGGATGGTTATCTTGAAATCACCTCCGGTCTGGGCCTCGCCACGCCTGATAATTTGCTGATCGTTTCACTTATCACCCAGGATGAAGTGTTGGGGATCCTGGAACTTGCCTCATTCAATACCATTGAGAAATTTGAGATCGGTTTCGTCGAAAGTGTGGCTGAAAGAACCGCCATCACCATTTCCAGCCTGAGGAGCAGTATCCGCACAGCTTCCCTGCTAAAAGAATCACAGAGCCAGGCAGAGGTCATGGCCCAGCAGGAAGAGAAGATGCGGCAGAACATGGAACAACTGAAAGAAACACAGGAACAGGCAGCCCAGCAAGCCGAGAAGTTCATAAGTTTCACGAACTCTGTTAACCACACGCTGATCAGGGCCGAGTATGGTACTGATGGAACTCTGCTCTATGCAAATACAAAGTTTCTTCATAAGCTTGGTTATTTCAGTAATTCGGAAGTAGAAGGGCAGCATATCTCAAAATTCATTGACGAAAAGGACCGGGAGTGGTTTGACCCTATCTGGAACAGGCTTTCCGAGGGGGGAGAACATTATGAGGGATATATGAAACATGTCAGCAAAGAGGGACAGGATCTATGGACGATGTCCACATATACCTGTGTAAGGAAAGATGACGGATCGGTTGAAAAAATCCTGTTCCTGGCCATTGATAACACGGAACAAAAGAAGCAAAGTCTCGATTATGAGGGTCAGATCGAATCCTTAAACCGCTTGAACATCAAAGCTGAATTTGCACCCGACGGCAAATATATCAATTGCAATGAGCTCTTCCTTGAAACATTGAAATATACAAGGAACGAACTGGAAAAGATGTCTGTTTTTGAATTTATTTAAAAAAATGAACTCGATAGTTTCCATGAAATTTGGGAAGGGATCACCCGAGGTATTGCATACCAGGGACAAATGAAGACCCGGACGAAATATGAAGATGAAAAATGGTTTCGTGTCAGTTATACAGCGGTGAACGACATGTACGGGGAAGTTGCCAAGGTAATCTATCTGGCTACTGATATCACCAACGAAAGGATAATGGAACTGGAAGGCAGGAGATATACCGATCAGCTGAAGATCCATGAAGACAAGCTGAAACTTGCCAGTGTGGAATTAAAGAAAAAACTCGAACAGACAAAAACTGATCTGGGAGCACAGTATCGTCTGATAACCAGGGAACGTAACCGCTTCGAAAAGACCCTGGCGGACCATGCTGATATAGTCTTGACCATTGATCAGAGATCCAGGATCATTTTTATTAACCGTGCCGCCGAAAAGTTCTGGAATATAAAAGCTGGAAATATTCTGGGAAAAGATATAAAAACATTGTTTCCGGGCGAGCCTGACCGGTATGATTCATTCCTGGTCAGCCTTTTTAGTCCCCGGACAGTAAAAATCACCGGTGAGAAAAAAATTGTAAAGATCCCCGGTGGCGACGGGACAATGCATACTGCCCAGATCCTGCTCTCCATGTCAGAAGTAGCCGATGAGGTAAGCTATACTGCATTTATCTCAATTTTATGAATTGAAGACGAGCAATCCATACCCTGCAACTCGTCATATTTAGTTTGCCGAAAACAGTGTACTTTATTCCATGTTTAAATATTTGATCACCGCTTCATTGCCTTTCAAAGCATCAGGGGGAATGGGATTTTCTTTACTGAACACTTTCAGTTGTTCCTGCGAAAGGAGGGTGACAAAATCTTCCCTGTAACCATTATTGTATGGAATGCTCCCGATGTTCAGTCCCAGGTGATGCGCCATAAAATTATACATAATTACTCTCTTCGAATACCCGTAGTCATGCTTCTCCCCTGCCAGGTGTACATTTTCAACTTTGTGTTCTGCATCATAGAGGGCATACACCTTCTGTATATATGGATACTCAATCCGGGGGGTA
>DAOUVF010000077.1 GCA_030667765.1 Bacteroides sp. | reverse complement strand
TAATACTTACTTTCGGATTCATTGTTTTTTCCTACAAAGCTAATCAAAGTATGGTTTTCTCTTTATGGCAAATTGGGAATTATATCAGCCTTCCATCCTATTTTTTTTTAAATTCGTCAAATGGAAGTAAGGAAGATACACGATAAGGAATTTGAACTGTTCATTCCAAATGCCCGGATCAATGTCGCCATCTCGGATATGGCAGCCAGCATCAGCAGGGACCTTGAAGGGAAAGATGTTATCTTCATGGGCATACTGAACGGGGCATTCATGTTCGCTGCCGAACTGATAAAGCAGATCACGCCAAACTGCCAGATCACTTTTCTGAAGCTGGCCTCTTATGCCGGCACATCCAGTACCGGTACAGTAAAGCGGCTGATCGGGATCAATGAGGATATCAAAAATAAAACGGTGGTCATCCTCGAAGACATAGTGGATACAGGGATCACCCTGGAGAGTATCATCAAGCAGCTGAATGGATATGAACCGGTTGAGATCAGGGTGGCAACGCTGCTTCATAAACCGGATGCCTACCTGAAAGATATTCCGCTGGATTATGTGGGATTTGAGATCCCGAATGATTTTGTAGTTGGATATGGACTTGATTATGAGGGATTTGGCAGAAACCTGGCAGATATTTATAAAGTGGTTGATCCCTGATTGCCGAATTCCCTATATTTGCATCCTTAATCAAATTTTGCATCATGTTAAATATCGTTTTATTCGGTCCCCCGGGATCAGGAAAAGGAACCCAGTCAGAAAAGATCATCGAGCAGTATGGGCTAAGCCATTTTTCAACCGGGGATATGCTTCGTGCGGAACTGGCAGCTGAGACTGAACTCGGATTACAGGCCAAAAGTATCATGGAGAAGGGAGAACTGGTCTCTGACGAGATCATCATCGGGATGATCCGTAACAGGATCACCGGACAGACAGATGCCAAAGGTTTCATTTTCGATGGATTTCCACGGACAGTGGCACAGGCAGAGGCACTGGATAAGCTCCTGGATGAACTGGGGATGGAAATCAATGTGATGCTCGGACTCGAGGTTGAACGGCAGGAGTTGATAGACCGCTTGTTAAAAAGGGGGAAGGAACAGGGCAGGTCGGATGACAAACTTGAAACGATAGAAAACAGGATCAGGGTATACGAAGACCAGACTTCCCCGGTCATGGGATATTACCAGGGACAGGGCAAATATCGCGGAGTAGACGGTGTAGGGGGCATCGAGGATATTTTCGGCAGGCTTACCGGGATCATGGCAAATCTCTGATCCGGAAAATTATCAGTACCGCACCGCATCATTGCCGGTCCGTATCAATAACAAATGGCTGAATCCAATTTTATAGATTATGTAAAGATCTTTTGCAGGTCAGGGAACGGCGGGGCCGGATCTGCACATCTTCATCGTGACAAGCTCACCCGGAAAGGCGGTCCCGACGGAGGCGACGGGGGAGGAGGAGGTCATGTCTACCTGAAAGGCAACAAACAGTTATGGACCCTTCTCCACCTTAAATACAAGAAACATGTCAGGGCAGGGAACGGGGGAAATGGTGCAAGCAGCCTGAAATCCGGGGCCGATGGTGCAGACGTGGTGCTTGAGGTGCCCCTGGGTACCGTGGCCAGGGATGCCGACAGCAATGAATTCCTTTTCGAGATCACCTCGGACGGAGAACAAAAGATACTGCAGCAAGGCGGCAGGGGCGGCCTGGGGAATGATCATTTTAAATCCTCCACCCGCCAGACCCCCAGGTTTGCACAACCGGGTGAGAGCGGGATTGAGGCATGGAATATTCTGGAGTTAAAGATCCTGGCTGATGTGGGACTCGTAGGATTTCCCAATGCTGGCAAATCTACCCTCCTGTCTGTGGTTTCAGCAGCCAAACCCAAAATCGCTGATTATCCCTTCACTACACTGGTACCTAACCTCGGGATTGTTCAATACCGTGATGACCGTTCATTTGTCATGGCGGACATACCCGGGATCATCGAAGGTGCCAGCGATGGGAAGGGGCTGGGTATCAGGTTTCTGCGGCATATTGAAAGAAATTCCATCCTGCTATTCCTGGTCCCTGCAGACAGCCGGGATATACAGCAGGAGTACAGGATATTGCTGAAAGAATTACAGGGTTATAACCCGGAATTGCTTGATAAAAAAAGAATACTTGCCATTTCGAAGTCTGACCTGCTGGATGATGAATTAAAGGATGAGATCAGGGAAGATATTCCGGAGGTCCCGTGGCAGTTCATCTCTTCTGTCTCGGGGGAGGGGATCAGCAGCCTGAAAGACAGGATCTGGCAGGAACTGAATGCGTAATCATGCTCGAAACACTCAATCATTGGGATACACAATTATTCCTTTTCCTGAACGGTCTGCATGCACCTTTCATGGACAGGGTGATGTGGCTGGTCAGTGGTAAGATACAGTGGTTGCCTTTGTATCTTTTTATTCTGGGACTCCTCATCTACCGTTTCCGGTGGAGGGCCGGATGGATATTACTGGGCGTTGCCGTCCTGATTACCATGAGCGACCAGGCTTCTGTACACCTGTTCAAAGAAACCATTCAAAGGTTACGGCCATGTCATCAGGCCGATATCGCGGGACTGGTCCACCTGGTGAATGATTATTGCGGGGGCATGTATGGTTTTGTTTCCAGCCACGCATCCAACTCTTTTGCCATAGCCGTGTTTACAGGCCTGTTTATCCGCAAGCGGTATTACTGGACAGGTATCATGGTATGGGCCACCCTGGTGGGATACAGCAGGATCTACCTGGGTGTTCATTTCCCCGGGGATATAATCGGCGGGGCCGTACTTGGAAGCCTGCTGGCCTATGGATTATACCCGGTCATGACCTCAATTAAAGCACTGAAGCTAAACCATTGACCATGCTCATCCTGGATTCGCCATCAACCGATCCATATTTCAACATTGCAGCCGAAGAATACCTGCTGAAGGAAACTGATGGTGATTTTACCTTTATCTATGTCAATGACCCTTCCATCATCATCGGGAAGCATCAGAATGCATATGCTGAAATTAACCTGCCTTATATCCTGGAAAACAGTATCCCTGTGGTCAGGAGGATATCAGGAGGGGGAACGGTATGGCATGATCCCGGCAATGTGAATTATTCCTTCATACTGAACGGGAAAGAAGGGCAACTGGTCAATTTTCGGGAATATGCCACGCCCGTGCTGACCTATCTGCAAAATCTTAAGATCCCTGCCGAATTTGGAAGCCGGAACGAGATCCTGGTTGAAGGGAGGAAAATATCCGGTAATGCCGAACATGTTTACCGGAACCGTGTCCTGCATCATGGTACCCTGCTGTTTTCATCTGATCTTCATGCACTACAGTCTTCCCTTGGGACAGAGCCGGGAAAGTACAGGGACAGGGCCGTCCAGTCTGTCCGGAGCAAGGTGGTGAACATCCTGGATCTCCTGGGATCCAGGGTCAGTGTGTCAGCATTCCGGAGAGACCTTATCGTTCACCTGTCAGGATTCTTTAAGGGTTCGGACAGGTATGAGTTTAGCGGGACCGACATGGTCCGGGTCAGGGAGCTTGTCAGTCAGAAGTACAGCACCTGGCAATGGAATATAGGCTATTCACCCAGGTACAGGATGACCCGGAAGATTGACTGGAATGCCAAACAGGTCATGATCCACCTGGAAGTGGAAAAGGGAAAGATCACGGAAATTGAAATAAAATCGGATGATGCTGACCGTGAACTCTTTGACCGGCTGTCCGATATACTGGCCGGTGTGGATCATGAACCCGGTGAAATACGGGAAAGATTGTCGGGGCCGGGCCTTGTCAATCCCCGGCTGATTGATTATTTTGTGAAGGCTATTTTCTGATTAACCGAAATACGGCAGAAATGAAAAAAGCTGGATTGATCATTTACAGTGTATTACTGTGGACTTTCTTCCTGGTTACCGCGGTGATTATGATTATCATCGACCTGGTAATCTGGTTTCTTACCCGTTGGTTTGACCCAAGGCTGGTGGTACTTCACCTGTTTTCCTGTTTCTGGGGGTCCCTTTACATCTGGTTTAACCCACTCTGGAGGGTACGTATCAAAGGACGCCGGAATATCCCCTGGAGAAGATCCTGTGTTATTGTTTCCAATCATCAGTCCATGCTCGACATCCTGGTGTTGTACCATTTGTTTGTTCCCTATAAATGGGTGTCCAAGAAAGAAAATTTCAGCATCCCCATCATAGGCTGGAATATGCGGCTTAATGATTACCTGGAGATTCAGAGGGGACAGAAAAGCAGCTACGAACAACTCATGGAAAATGTCAGTCATTGCCTCGGTAAGGGAAGTTCCATTCTGATCTTTCCCGAAGGAACACGGTACCCCGGGGGCCACCTGGGCCCCTTCAGGGAAGGTGCTTTCAGGATGGCCCTTGACAATAGGGTAGATATCGTCCCCATCGTACTGGATGGTACTGCAAAGGCCCTGCCCAAAAAAGGCGCCATCCTGAAAGGATTTGCCAGGATAGATGTCAGGGTACTTGAGCCAATCCCTTTCAGCCTGTTCGCAGATATGAGTCCCCGGGAACTACAAATCCATGTCCGGGACCTCATGGCAGGAACCTATTCCAGCCTCCATTCTGATCGTTGAAAAAGTCTGATTTGTTTGATTTACAGAAGGGTTCATGAGCCACTCATGTTAATTCCCCTGTTGATAAAGAAATTCCGGTCAGAGAGATCTTTTATCTATATTTGTGCAGATCGAAAAAGCAATGACAGCGCAGTATACAGAAGAACATATACGGACTTTAGAATGGAGGGAACACATCCGTAAGCGCCCCGGAATGTATATAGGAAAACTGGGGGACGGGTCCTCCCGGGATGATGGTATTTATATTCTGCTCAAGGAGGTTCTGGATAATTCGATAGATGAATTCATGATGGATTTCGGCAAGACTATCGAGATCAATATCCATGAAAAAAGCATACAGGTGAGGGATTTTGGACGTGGGATCCCCCTGGGCAAGATGGTGGATGCTGCATCAAAGATGAACACCGGGGCTAAATATGATTCCAAGGTTTTCAAGAAATCAGTTGGACTGAACGGGGTTGGTATCAAGGCAGTCAACGCCCTCTCATCAAGGTTTGAAATTCAGTCCATCCGTGAGGGCAAGATGAAATCGGCAGATTTTGAAGCGGGTGAACTGATGGAAGAGGCAAAGGATTCCAAAACAGAACTGGCCAACGGGACCATCGTTTCTTTTGTCCCTGATAAGGAACTCTTCGGGAACTACCATTATATCCTGGAATACATTGAGGCCCTTATCAAAAATTATATCTATCTCAACGCGGGACTGACGATTGTACTGAACGGTGAGAAGTACCAGTCAAAAAATGGCTTGCTGGACCTGCTGAATGAGAATATGGATAATGAAGGGCTCTACCCCATCATTCACCTCAGGAATGGTGATATTGAAATGGCCATGACCCATGGCAACCAGTATACGGATGAGTACTTTCCCTTTGTCAACGGCCAGCATACAACCCAGGGGGGGACTCACCTGGTAGCATTCAAGGAAGCTATTGTAAGAACGGTGCGGGAATTCTACAAAAAGGACTTTGATCCCTCTGACATTCGCCAGTCTGTCATTGTAGCCTTCAACCTTAAAATTGAAGAGCCGATTTTTGAATCGCAAACGAAAACCAAACTGGGATCCAAGGACATGGGACCGAAAGGCCCCAGTGTAAGGAATTACATTACTGATTTCCTGAAAAAAGACCTGGATGATTACCTGCATAAGCATCCCGAGACAGCTGAGATCCTGCTCAGGAAGATCCTGGAATCTGAGAAAGAACGAAAGGCGATCTCGGGTATCAAGAAGCTGGCCAGGGAAAGGGCCAAGAAGGCAAGTCTGCATAATAAGAAGCTTAGGGACTGTAAGGCCCATTACAATACCAATCATGATCGCAGAATGGAAACGACCATTTTTATCACGGAGGGAGATTCGGCCAGTGGTTCCATTACCAAATCACGGGATGTGGCGACCCAGGCAGTCTTTAGCCTGAAAGGGAAACCTCTGAATACCTATGGACTTACCAAGAAGATCGTCTATGAGAATGAAGAGTTCAATCTCCTGCAGTCTGCCCTGAATATTGAGGAAGGATTGGATAACCTGCGTTATAATAACGTGGTGATCGCTACTGATGCAGATGTGGACGGGATGCATATCCGGCTGCTGCTGATCACCTTCTTTTTGCAATTTTTCCCAAACCTGGTTCGCAAGGGACATCTGTACATTTTACAGACTCCCCTTTTCAGGGTCCGGAACAAGAAAAAAACCCATTATTGCTATTCACAGGAGGAGAAATTATCGGCCATGGCAAAACTGGGAGGCAATCCCGAGATCACCAGGTTCAAGGGACTGGGAGAGATCTCCCCTGACGAGTTTAAGAATTTTATAGGAAAGAAAATAAGGCTGGAGCCTGTATCCCTTAGCAGAAGCGATGCAGTTGCTGATTTGCTGGCATTTTATATGGGGAAAAACACCCCTGAACGACAAAACTTCATCATTGATAACCTGCGTGTTGAAGAAGACCTTGTTGAGGCCTGATCTACAATTCCCCAAGATTGTTTTCGTTAGATACCTATGAGTATAGAGGAGCTGGAAAATATAGAGAACACTGAAGAGTCCATGGACGATGGTCCAATTGATCCGGATGATGAAGTTACATCTGACTCAGATGACCTGCATACGGTGGTCCACCTCTCTGGCATGTACCAGGAATGGTTCCTGGATTATGCCTCCTATGTGATCCTTGAGCGTGCGGTACCTCATCTGAACGACGGATTGAAACCTGTGCAACGCCGGATCATGCATTCCATGAAAAGACTGGATGACGGACGGTATAATAAGGTGGCAAACATCATCGGGCATACCATGCAATTCCACCCGCATGGTGACGCGTCGATAGGGGATGCCCTGGTCCAACTGGGACAAAAAGAACTGTTGGTGGATATGCAGGGGAACTGGGGAAATATCCTGACCGGCGATGGCGCTGCTGCTCCGCGCTACATAGAGGCAAGGCTGTCAAAATTTGCCCTGGAGGTGGTTTTCAACCCGAAGACGACCGAGTGGAAACTATCCTATGATGGCCGCAACAAGGAACCTGTAACCCTTCCCGTGAAATTTCCGCTTCTCCTGAACCAGGGGGTGGAAGGGATTGCTGTGGGACTTGCATCCAAGATCCTTCCCCATAATTTCAATGAATTGATCGATGCCAGTATACTTCATCTTAAAGGAAATGAGTTCGAGATCCTGCCGGATTTCCCGACCGGAGGGATGGCCGATTTTTCAAGGTACAATGACGGGATCCGGGGCGGGGCTGTAAAAGTACGTGCAAGGGTTGAAAAACTGGACAAGAAGCACCTGGTCATCACAGAGGTCCCCTTTGGCAAAACTACCATGACCCTGATAGAGTCTATTGTAAAGGCCAACGAAAAGGGAAAGATAAAGATCAAGAAGATCGACGATAATACAGCAGCAAATGTGGAGATAATCGTACAGCTGGCCTCCGGGATATCTTCTGACAAGACCCTCGATGCACTCTATGCTTTTACTGATTGCGAGGTCTCTGTTTCTCCGAACTCCTGCATCATAGAAGAGGAGAAACCTGTTTTTATGGGTGTCAGGGAGATGTTGCAGCGTTCTGTGGACAACACAGTTGCCCTCCTGAAGCTTGAGTTGGAGATCAGGCTGAATGAACTCGAGGCCGACTGGCATTTTTCATCCCTGGAAAAGATCTTTATTGAAAAGAGGATCTACCGGGATATTGAAGAATGTGAAACATGGGAGTCCATTATTGAGACGATTGACAAAGGGCTCGAACCCTATAAGAAACTGCTGCGAAGGGAAGTCACACATGACGATATAGTTAAGCTGACCGAGATAAGGATAAAGAGGATCTCGAAATTTGATTCATTCAAGGCTGATGACCATATAAAAGGCATTGAAGAAGAGATCGAAGAGGTTAAGAATCACCTGAACAATATCATCCCCTTTGCCATCAATTACTATAAGCAGATAAAGAAGAAATTCGGGAAGGGGAAAGAAAGGCGCACCGAGATCCGGAATTTTGACACCATTGTGGCAACCAAGGTGGTGGCTGCCAACCAGAAACTCTATGTGAACAGGAAAGAGGGATTCTTCGGCACCTCCCTGAAGAAAGATGAATTGGTCAGTGATTGTTCTGATATAGACGACATACTGACAATCAGAAGAGATGGTTCATTCCAGGTGACCAAAGTCGATGAAAAGGTTTTCGCCGGTAAGGATATAATCCATATTGCCGTTTTTAAGAAAAATGATTCCCGGACCATATACAATCTTGTATACCGGGATGGCAAAAGCGGTGCTGCCATGATGAAACGCTGTGCTATTACCGGGATCACCAGGGAAAAGGAATACAACCTGACAAAGCATAATCAGAATTCCAGGATACTTTACTTCAGTGCCAATCCAAATGGAGAAGCCGAGACCATCAAAGTGACCCTGAAACCCAAGCCCAGGATCCGCAACCTGAATTTTGAGATGGATTTCAGTGAACTGGCGATCAAGGGGCGGGATGCACATGGCAACATCCTGACAAAGAATGTTGTTCATAAGGTTGTCATGAAAGAAAAGGGGGTATCGACACTGGGCGGCCGCAAGATCTGGTTCGATGAAGATGTACTCAGGCTGAATGCAGACGGACGTGGTAGATTACTCGGGGAATTCGCCGGTGACGACCACCTCCTGGTGATTACCAAATCCGGGAAATTCAGGCTCAGTACTTTCGACCTGGAGAACCATTTCGAAGACGATATTTATATCCTTGAAAAACATAAGCCGAAAAAGATATATTCAGTCATTTACTTTGATGCGGAACAGGACTATTATTATGTGAAAAGATTTGAACTGGAGCCGAATGAGAAACTGCTCAGTTTTGTCGGAGATCATCCGGAGTCCAGGATGATCAGTATCACCGAGGTCGAGTATCCCCGTTTCGAGATCAATTTTGGCGGCAAAAATAAGGACCGTAAACCTGAGATCATCGAAGTAGCAGAGTTTATAGGTATCAAGAGCTATAAGGCAAAAGGGAAACGCCTTTCAAAGTACCAGGTTGAACTGGTAAACGAACTGGAACCTATCAGGGGACTGAAAGAGAAAGAAGAGGAAATAGAGGAAGCCCCGGAAGTCGATGAGATCGATGAGATCGATGAGATCATTGAGGAATCCGATGAGGAGGATACAAACGGGCAAATGACCCTGGATCTTTAATACTAAGCCCATGATTATTTTCCTGGTTGGATTTATGGGATCGGGTAAGTCTACTGTCGGGCAAAGGCTGGCAGGCCGGCTCGGTTATTCCTTTATCGACATGGACGCCAGGCTCGAAGGTGAACACGGGATGACCATCAATGAAATCTTTGAGAAACTCGGGGAGAAAGCCTTCCGTGAAATGGAAAGCAATTTGTTGAAAGAAATGGTTTCACTACAGGATGCCGTTATCTCCACCGGGGGCGGACTTCCCTGTTCCGGTAACAATATGGACCTGATCAACCGGAAGGGCGTATCCATATACCTCAGGATGGAACCGGCAGCATTGCTTAACCGGCT
>DAOUVF010000004.1 GCA_030667765.1 Bacteroides sp. | reverse complement strand
GGGGAGAGGGTATCAAGCTGGAAGTTACTGTATCTAGGATCTGGATTCACAAACCCTGGATCATCAAGATTGATGACGCTGGTAAAACGGGACTCATCCGAGAGATCAAAAGTTGATGGATCAACCTTAATAAGGCTGTGATCAAAATGGTAAGGTATCTCACTGGAAGGATGTTCATCAATGCCAATTTCAAATTCCTTATTGCCATAAATGATGCAATTCCCGAAATAGGCTTTATCAATGGGCCTGACTTGAATCCCGCCATATTTATCCTGGTACCAGTTTTTCATGCCTACGGCCGGCGAGGTACGATTCGAATAGCTGCTTCTCCAATAATTACCTATGGTGCAATGATAGAATTCATAACTTCCTCCAATGGACATGAAGATGGAGAATTGTCCACAACTTCCAATAACCGTATTATCTGCATGTATGGCAGCTCCCCTTCCGATGATCCCGATGGCTGACATATCCTGGATGACACAATTGGTGATGTTCAGGGTTGGTATGCCCGGGGTCATGACCGTATCTGCCCATAAGCCATACATGCCGTTCTTTATGGTCATATGTTTAAGGTTATTTTCACGGCTCCCTGGCCAGAAATAAATCCCTCCCCATTGTCCGGGTATATCCCTGTAAAGGTATTCCAGGCGGTCTCCCTGGATCACAATGGGCTGTTCCAGGCTGCCATTGGCCAGCAGCGTTCCCTTCACGATCATCCAGGCATCCCTGTGCATGTGTATCCTCACACCCTCCTCAAGGGTTAGTGTTTGCAAGGAATCTACCATGATGTAATCCAGGATCAGGTATGGTTTATCATTGATCCATGTGCTTGTCTGCAATGTATCACCACTCAGCAGATGTACATCCTGTCCCCAGGCCACCAGGTCAACATCCTGTACGTTCCCGTTGGTAAGAAAGACTATGGAATCCTGTATCCGCAATATGGAATCCATGCTATTAGGATCGAGAGTAACCTCAACGAAAATAAACAGGGAATCCTCAGGCGGGATCTCAATATTACTGACCTGGTGGCTTGCATAGCCATCAATATTCAGTCTGAAAACGGACTGCGCACCACCTGCCAGTACAATGGAAGAAACTTCAATGGGCTGTATATCGTTATTGTAGATCCTGAATCTTTTGGTAGCTGATCCAATGGTAGTAAATATGGTGTCAAAAAATACGGTATCTGTGGAAAATGCCAGGCGGGCATCAGACGAACGGTTCAACTCATATCTCTCACAGGAGATTATAGCTGCAATGATTCCTATGAAAAACAGTATGTTTTTAGGCTTTACAAGCATATTAAATTCCGCCAAAAATAGTTAAAAATCTGCACCCCGGAACGGCTTTTGATAGTTAAACGCTCGGGGAAGGGAATAATTATCCCTGTTATAATTATATCTTTAGCTTATCAATCACATTACCCCGAACACCATGAACTGCATACTCTGCTCTGTCTCAATCATTTTCCTCCTGGCTTTTCATTCCTGTGCGAACAAAACCCAGGTTGACCAGATCCTCCATAATGGCACCATTTACACGGTTGACGAAACTTTCTCAACTGCTGAGGCTATGGCCGTCAAAAATGGTAAAATCCTGGCGACCGGGGAGGCTGATGTAATCATGGAAAAATACACCTCTGGCGAAGTCATTGACCTGGAAGGCGGTTTCGTTTACCCGGGATTGATCGATGCCCATTGCCATTTTGTAAGCTATGGTTTGAGCCTTCAGAATGCTGATCTGACTGGAACCAGCTCCTTTGAAGAAATCATCGAAATACTGAAAGAACACCAGGCAAAATACCCTTCGGAATGGATCCTGGGCCGTGGCTGGGATCAGAATGACTGGGAGCACACGGAATTCCCTTCTAAAGATAAGCTTGACCTGGCTTTCCCCGGAAAACCGGTATTACTGACCCGTATTGACGGTCATGGGGCCATTGCCAGCACGGAAGCATTGCGCAGGGCAATAGTTACCAGGGAAACGAGAATTGAAGGCGGGGCACTGATAACAAAAGATGGAGCTCTGACAGGAATGCTCTTCGACAATGCCATCAGCCTGGTGAGAAGGATAATGCCGAAGGCCAGCAAGCAGGACTATATGAATTCAATTATGCAGGGACAAAGGAAGTGTTTTGAAGTGGGACTGACATCAGTTCATGATGCGGGACTGGCTTACGAGACCATAGCCCTGATCGATTCATTACAAAGCGCTGGTGAATTGAAAATGAGGATATATGCCATGCTTAGTCCGGGTAAAAAGAACTACGAACATTACCTTCTCAAAGGAATATATAAAACAGAACGGCTGAATGTCAGTTCCATTAAATTGTTTGCAGACGGGGCCCTGGGTTCACGTGGTGCCCTGCTGTTTGAACCCTATTCTGACGATCCCGGGAACCTGGGACTAGCAGTAAATACGGATAAATTTCTCAGGGAACAGTGTGAGTTGGCGTATAAGCATGGATATCAGGTCAATACACATTGTATAGGGGACAGTGCAAACCGTTGGGTTCTCGACATGTATGGAACCTTCCTGAAAGAAAAGAATGACAGGCGCTGGCGCATTGAACATTCCCAGATCATCCACCCGGATGATTTCAGCAAGTTTGGTGAATACTCGATCATCCCTTCGGTCCAGTCCACCCATGCAACATCCGATATGTACTGGGCGGAAGACAGGGTGGGACCTGTACGCATCAAGGGTGCCTATGCCTACAGGAAGTTGCTGGAGGAAAACGGCTGGTTGCCGAACGGAAGTGATTTCCCGGTAGAGCATATCAATCCGCTATATGGATACTATGCCCTGATTGCACGCATGGACCATGAGGGTTGGCCCGCAGGAGGATTCCAGAAAGAGCAGGCCTTCAACCGTGAACAGGCCATCCGGGCAATGACCATCTGGGCAGCCAGATCAGCTTTTGAAGAAGATGAGAAGGGAAGCCTGGAACCGGGGAAACTGGCTGATTTTATCATCACCGGGGAAGATCTGTTCACCGCTGCGGAACAGGATATACCCGGACTCATGATCAGGCAGACATATATCGGAGGAGAAATGGTTTACACCCGGAAAGACCATTAATCAGGATTACAGGGTAATGGGTATTCCGGCCCAGAAATCCAGGATCTTGGTATAGAAAATATACAGGTATTTAGCCTGTGCCAGGTCCGATTGTGCCTTGGTCAGGTTATTCTTGGCTATATTGTAATCCACCGAACTGACGGTTCCCACATTGAAGCGCTCTTCTGTATAATTGAACGCTTCCTGCATGGAATATACCGTTTCTCCGTTCGACTCATAATCCTCAATGGCGGACACGGCATCTGCATAAGCCTGTTGAATAGATTTATACAGGGTTTGCTTGGTCTGGTCGAGATTTACCCTGGCATCCAGCAGGTTGACCTTGGAATTGCTGATCCGGTTCTGGATCTGCATCCGGTTAAAGATGGGGATATCAAGCGAGAAAGTCAACTGCTGGTAGCCTTTGTCGCGCAATTGGTCCTGCCAGATATAGGGTTCTCCGGGCCTCAATGGATCTGAGGAGATTTGACTCCATAAAGTATAGTACAGGTATCTGACAGAAAGGGAGGGACTTCTCAAGCCCTGGTTGGCGCTTAATCCCTTTTCCATACTCTGCAGGTTATATTCTGCACTCCTGACCATAGGAAGTACCCTGAGTGCATCCGTATATACAGAATCAACCCATCTTAAGGGATTCGCATCTTCTATGGTAAGATCACTGGTGTCGACCTTAAAATCTGTAAGCTTTTCATTCTCCAGGTCCATATACTGCATCAGTGTAAGATAAGAGATTGATAGTGTATTCCGTGCCTTGGTCACATTGGCTTTCTCTACAGCCTCCTGCGCCAGGATCTCAAATAATTCACCACGGCTCATGTTCCCTACTTCGACCAGTTTCTCATTTTTTTCCACCTGCTGATGGGTAATATCCAGTTGTTCGATGGCGACTTTCAGTAATTCTTCATTTAGCAGAATCTGCAGGTAGCCACCGGCAATCTTCATGGTGATGTCATTTTTCAGGTCCTCGATATCCTCCAGCTGTGAAAGAAGGCTTAGCTTACTTGACCGGATGTTATTGAGGTTATATAATCCACTGAATATGTCCAGGCGGCTTTCAACTCCGACGTTGGCATCCTCGAAGGATCTGTTAACATAGGTGTAATCATCGAAATTAGGCGCACGTCCTTTGTTGAAGCGGTAATTCCCGAAAGCGTTGGCTGTGGGAAGTGTCTGTGCCCTGGCATAGTCATAATTATGCTCGGCTGTTCTGGCCTGCAAGGCCTGCCTTTTTACCTGCAGGTTATTATCATGGGCATAGCTGATACATTCTTCAAGGGTCCAGACTTTCTGGGCCTGGAGGACGGGCGAATTAATCAGCAGGCACAGAACACCCGATAAAATCCAAATCCTTCTCATTACAAAAAATTTTTTAGACCTGATTTCAATTCAATTCCTCCTCCGGTACAGTACCTGGATATGAGTTGCGTTATCGCCAGGGGTAAAGATCTGGATCAGTTCCCATTTTTTGTCATATCCTTCAATGGCTTTTTTCAGCCTGTAGATACGGGCGAGAGAGGCGGATACGTCATCGTCTGCGATTGAAAGCTCATCTTCAATTTCCCAGGCAAAGGATTCTACCCGGAAACTGTATGATATTTTCTGATCGCCAACACGCAATTCTATATCCGCTATCTCGTCATCACCGAAGTTTGGAATCGGTACACATAAATCCTTCATCACTCCGAAATTAAGGGTTAATAATTATGCTCCCCGTAAACTCTAATACAATATTTTTTTGATCAAAGGACGTGCTTGATGTTCTCCGTGACAATATGTCCGTCGAACAGGTGCACGATCCGGTGGGCCTTTTCAGCATCCGTAGGTGAGTGTGTCACCATAACGATGGTAGTACCATCCTTGTTCAATTCCGTCAGCAATGCCATAACCTCTTCACCGTTGGCCGAGTCGAGGTTACCAGTGGGCTCATCTGCCAGGATAAGTTTTGGATTGGAAACCACTGCCCTTGAAATGGCAACACGCTGTTGTTGTCCACCAGAAAGCTGTTGTGGAAAGTGCTTCTTCCTGTGAGCTATTTTCATTCTCTCAAGTACCGCATTCACCTTCTTCTTTCTTTCGGATGAAGAAACATTCATGTACAAAAGGGGCAGTTCAACATTCTCGAAAACGGTAAGTTCATCGATCAGGTTGAAACTCTGGAAAACGAAACCGATGTTCCCTTTCCTCATGTTTGTACGGTGCCTTTCCTTGAATTTGGAAACCTCTGTACCATCAAAATACAATTTCCCATCGGAGGGATTGTCAAGCAATCCCAGGATGTTCAGCAGGGTAGATTTCCCGCATCCGGAAGGCCCCATCACTGCTACAAACTCACCTCCCTGAATTTCCATGGTAACTTTATTCAGGGCTGTAGTCTCAACCTCATCCGTGCGGAAAATTTTTGTCAATTCTTCAGTTTTGATCATGATCGTCGGTATTTAGTGATATTAATTCTTTAAAATAAGTTTATCTACATCTCCAAAATTATCATAGCTGGATATAATGACCTTCTCACCAGGCTCGAGTCCGGCAAGTACCTCATAATAACGAGGATTTTGCCGTCCTATGCTGATATCTCTCCGGTAAGCAAACTCACCTGTTTCATCGATGACAAAAACCCACTGTCCACCTGTACTCTGGTAAAATCCACCACGGGGTATCAGGATGGCCTGTTTTGATTCTCCCAGTTCCAGTTTGATCCTGGAGGTCTGGCCTATCCTTATGGCTGCCGGGATTTCTTCAGTGAATACCATGTCTACGTAAAACCTTCCGGTCTGCACCTCCGGGTAGATCTTCTTGATCACTCCCGGGTAAGGGCTGCCCGCAAAATCACAGTCCCCTGTCAATCCCCTGTTCACTCTGGCGATATAATGCTCATCAATCTCCACACGCAGTTTATAGGAGTCCAGGATATTCACCGTTCCGATCCGGGAACCATAGGTCACTATCTCACCAATCTCGGGATTAAGGGTAGCCAGTTCCCCGTCCACCGGGGCCTTGAGATTCAAGCTTTCCAGCCTGCCTTTAATGATCTTCAGGTTCCTGGTAAGGCTGTTCACAGAAGTTTCGAGAGACTCTACCTGGATGGACCTGAAAATGGAATCCTGGTATTGGATCTCTATCAACAGATCCAGCATCTTCACGGTTGCCTCATACTGTTCCTTGGACTGCTCATAATCCTCCGAAGAAATGTGCTGCTGTTTGTAAAGGATCTTATTATTTTGATAGGCACGATCCTGTAATTTAAGTAATCTCTCTGTTTCTATGATCCGGCTCTCGCTGTTCATCTGCTGTTGAACCATCAGAAGCCGTGCAGTTCTTAACTCATTGATGGCACGGGCAACCTGTGCCTCATTGTTGGATATTTCCAGGATCAGGTTTGTATTGGTAAGCCGCAGGATGACATCTCCCTTTTTCAGCATACTCCCCTCGTCCAGCATGATCTCCTCCACCCTTCCTCCTTCAATGGCATCCAGGTAAATGGTCTGGATTGGTTCAACCGTCCCGATAACAGCTATATAGTCCTGGAAAACATCTTTCTTTATCTCGGAAATGGAGATCTTGTCTGTCTCAACATTCAGTTTTGAGCTCTTATCACCGAAAACAAGGTTATAAAATACGAGAAGGGTAAAAACTGCTCCAAGAAAAATCCATATATTTCTCTTACTGAAGAGCTTAAACTTCTTCTCGATTTTGCGATCCATTGCATCCATTGCCAGACATTTAGAAAAGTTATGCTATCATTTTCCATTTATTGTGCCAATTATTCCACTTATCTGATAACCATATTCTTATACCACGATTGAGCATACTTTATAGAGGGTTAACTGTCCAAATATGCTACAATAATAGTCCGAATCCGAACAATCAAAAAAATATATGTAAATTTACCTGCATGCTGGGGAGACCTTCCAGTGTATGAATATTTTAATAAGCCTAAGACATGAGCAATAAAGTTGGGAAAATCCTTGCAGTGGATGATAATGAGGATATACTCTTTGCATTAAAACTTCTACTGAAACAGCATGTGGAAGTGATCACTACCGTGAATGATCCTGAAAGGATTCCGAATGTATTGAAGGAAGAGGATTATGATGTCATCCTGCTTGACATGAATTTCACTAAGGATGCGATCAGCGGACAGGAAGGATTTGACTGGCTGGCAAAAATCCTGGAGATTGATCCTGATGCCGTAGTCTGCTTCATTACAGCCTATGGTGACGCAGAGAAGGCAGTGAAAGCCATCAAGGCAGGAGCTACGGATTTCATTCTCAAGCCCTGGCAGAATGAGAAGTTACTGGCAACGATTTCTTCATCTGTAAAGCTGAAAAGATCGCGTAAGGAAGCCAGTGGCCTCCGGTCCAAACAGCAGGAGATAAGTGCTGTATATGATCAGCCATTCCATGAATTCATCGGGAATTCATTAGAAATGCAAAAGGTCTTCAATACTGTTACAAAAGTTGCTGCAACCGATGCAAACATACTGATCCTGGGAGAGAACGGTACCGGGAAAGAGTTGGTTGCCAGGGCCCTGCACCGTAATTCATTCCGTAAGGATGAAGTATTTATCAGCGTTGACCTCGGTTCCATTGCCGAGACTTTGTTTGAGAGTGAGTTATTCGGACATGAGAAGGGCGCCTTTACCGATGCAAAAAAGATGAAGCAGGGCCGGTTTGAAATCGCCCATAGAGGTACCCTTTTCCTTGATGAAATTGGGAACCTGTCCCTGCCCATGCAGACAAAATTATTGACTGTTATTGAGCGCCGGGAAGTCATCCGGGTTGGGAACAACAGGCCCATCCCGGTGGATAATCGCCTTATCTGTGCCACCAATATCGATATCCATGATATGGTACAGGAAAATAAATTCCGTCAGGACCTTCTCTACCGGATCAATACGGTTGAGATCCATCTTCCTCCATTGCGGGAAAGAACCGGGGATATCCCCTTGTTAGTGGATCACTTTCTAAAAATCTATTCCAAGAAGTATAAGAAAAATGTCAAGGGGATCAGTGCCAATGCCATCAAGACCTTGAACCAGTATCATTGGCCTGGAAATGTCAGGGAATTGCAGCATGCCATCGAAAGGGCCATCATTATGAGTGACGGAACCCAGCTGGAAGGGGAGGATTTTCTTCTATCAGCACCCAATAAGAAATTTGGAGAACTTGAATTAGATACATATAATCTGGAGGATATTGAGAAGTCCATCATTAACAAGGTCCTGAAACAGCACCAGGGAAATATTACCCAGGCGGCTTCAGACCTGGGACTAACCCGGACATCCCTGTACAGGAGGATGGAAAAATATGACATATAAAAATTTCAGAGCAAATATTATAGTAAGGATACTGCTGCTTTCAGCATCCATTTTCCTGTTCTTTTATTCATTAAAACTGGAATTTAATGTGACACCTATCCTGGTAGTCGTGTTGATCATATTCCAGGTTTTTTCCCTGATCAGGTATGTTGACAGAACCAACCGTGACCTGACAAGCTTTCTCGAATCCATAAGGTTTTCAGAGTTTACACGTTCCTTCCAGATAGAAGGAATGGGATCATCCTTTGACGAATTAAACCGTGCCTTCAATGATGTGATCAACGATTTCCAGAAAGTCCGCTCCGAGAAAGAAGAGCATTTTCATTACCTGCAAAGCATCGTACAGAATATAGACGTAAGTATCATCGCTTACCGGAAGGATGGAACAGTAGAAATGATTAATAAGGCGGCAAAGCAGCTATTCCAGATACACAGCCTGAAAAATGTCAAGGGATTGGAGCAACTCAGCCTGGAGCTGGTAAATACCCTGATCAATATCTCACCGGGTGAAAACACACTGGTGAAGGTCCAGGACCAGGATGATATACTGCAGCTGGCAATATATGCAACTGAATTCAAGGTAAAAGATAAACTGATCATCCTGGCCACCATCAATAATATCCAGAATGTACTGGAAGAGCAGGAGACGGAAGCATGGCAAAAACTGATCAGGGTGCTTACCCATGAGATCATGAATTCCATTACTCCCATTGCCTCCCTTTCCTCCACCCTGGAGATCATGCTGAAAGGGATCACCGATGGAGAAAATGTTAAGGAAGATCTGGATATTGATGCTGTCATGGAGATACAGCAAGCCTTACAGACCATCAACAAACGAAGCACCGGACTTCTCCACTTTGTCAATACCTACCGCAACCTGACCAGGATACCAAAACCCAACTTCAAGATTTTCCCTGTCAAGGAACTGTTCAAAAACCTCTACCTGCTTATGGAGGAGGAGATCACTGAGAACAAGGTAAATTTTGTGACAAATATTGAACCGGAAAATATAGAAGTTTCAGCTGATGAACAGCTGGTAGAGCAGGTGATCATCAACCTGATCAGGAATTCCATGCATGCCCTGGATGGACGGAAAGATCCGACCATAGAGCTCAAAACTTATTACAACAAACGAGGCAGGGTGACCATACAGGTAGCTGACAATGGTACAGGCATACTCCCCGAAGTACTCGATAAGATCTTCATTCCTTTCTTTACCACCAAACAAAGCGGATCAGGGATCGGTCTCAGTCTTTCCAGGCAGATATTAAGGTTGCATAATGGTACTATCACCGCTCATTCAGTCCCCGATCAAGAAACTATTTTCACCTTAACTTTTTAGTATCAATTTTCGTAGTAGGGATAAATCTCAACACTAAGCGCAGATTCTTTTCGTTTTCTTATATATTTGAGCTTTTATAGTGCACAGTCACAATTCACACCATATAAGGTTCTCTCTGCTTGCTCCGGGCATCATCCTGATCCTGGCACTGTTTTCTTCCTGTATCAGGGAAGAGTTCAACCCTGAAAAGTTAGATACATCCCTTCGTTTTTCCCCTGGTGTTGCCGCCCCCATCGGCTATATCCGGTACCAGATGGATGAGCTCCTGGATTCTGCTAATACGACCCAGTTCTCAATCGATGATGATGGGTTCATGAACCTGGTATACCGGGAACTATTGGAATCCGGAACAGCATCCGACCTGGTCAAGATCCAGAATTTTGAATACACTACCGGTTTCGAAAATCCCCTGCCAATCCCTTATGATCTGGCAAGTATAGTCGATACATTTTCATTCAGTGACACCCTTTGGATCCCTGTAACAATAGGGATTGCAGGAGACGCAAGGATTGACAGCGTGATCGGGGCATCCTTGGATTTGACTGTCGATTTTGCCACCCAATTTGATCTCAACGGGAAGGTATGTGTGGAAAGCCAGGATTTAATTGATCCCCAGGGAAAAATCTTCAGTTTGTGCAGAGAAATTGATGATCCAACCAGCGTTTATAACCTGGTGGATTATACACTACGCCTGACCGACACACCGGCCGACCGTTCCCTGATCGAGGTTGTTTACACCATAAAACTTGCTGCCTCCACTGGGATCATTCAGCCTGGTGATGAGATAATCAACTTCACAGTGGGATTATCAGAAATAGAATACGATGTGATCTATGGCTATTTTGGCCAATTTTCCCTTGACCTGCCCCCGGTAAACATCCCTATGGATCTGTACAATTCCATTTATCAGGGTAGTTTCTATTTTGAAGGCGCTGAACTCCGGCTGATTTTCAGTAATTCATTTGGCATACCCATTGAGATGACCATCAATGAATTTGGGATTATAGCACGAAACGGACAGTTCACAACCATCACGGGAGGCACCCTGCCGGCGCCGGGAGTCCCCACAGTCCTGGGATACCCAGGGCTTGGTGAGGAGGGGCTGACAAAAGTAGACAGTTTTATCCTGAATACTGAAAATTCAAACCTGTTCACGGTACTGGAAACAGGGCCTTCAGAGCTTAGACTGGACGTAGACGGAAGGATCAATCCTCTGGGTACAGAATATAATTTTGTGGTAGACAGCAGCGAGTATGAAGTGCTGATGGAGCTTTTCCTTCCATTGAACGGCTATGCAGATAACCTGGTTGTAAGAGATACCATTGATTTCGTTTTCAATGACTTTTACGACAGCCCCCCGGAAGAAATAAAAAGATTGATATTAAGGTTAAATATCACCAATGGTTTCCCGCTGAATGTAAAGGTCCAGGCCTATTTCTTCGACGAAAACGATGTCCTGCTTGATTCCCTGTTCCAGGATCCGCAAGATCCTGCCAGCTTTATTCCAGCTGCCACAGACAACAACAATGATGGCAGGGTGGAACCAATTATAGTTGAGCCAATTGAGGTTAAACTCTCCCCCCAGCAGATCGATAATATATATTCCAGCAATTACATGGTTGTTTACTATACCCTTAGTACGCCCGGCGCCGACCAGAACCCTCCTGAGAACGTCCAGTTCTATATGGATTATTTCTTCGAGATTATTATCGGGGCCATTGCAGAGCTTGATGTAAACTCTACCGACTATTAACAGTCCTGCATGATCCCGCAGCAATTGATATATCATCTCAGTATTCTCATTTTACCTATGCTCTTTTCCATACTCCCTGCAAGGGCCCAGAATAATACCCTGTATTTCATGTATCCTGTCCCCCAGGCCATTCATACCAACCCGGCCCTGTTTTATCAATGCCGGACCTATATTGAACTACCGGTCCTCTCAACCATACGTTATTCATATTCCAATTCAGGCTTCAGCTACCACGATGCTATTCATTATGGCACAGGATCAAGGGCCGATTCACTGGTTATTGACCTGGAGAACCTGGACGGGAAAATGAAAAAAAATAACTATGTGCGGTCCGATGCCACCGTGAACCTGGCCGGAGCCGGTTTTCAATTGGATGATTATTACCTGCATTTCAATATTTCAAATTTCACGGAATCACGGAGCGGCATCCCCGGCGACCTGCTGGCCGCACGTGATGGCAACTGGGATATTGAATCCGGACAGCCACGGGATCTGGACCTTAGCGGAATGGGGCTCAAAGCCACGAATTATTTCCAGATTGCAGCAGGTGTATCCACTGAAATCCTGGACGGCCTGTATGCCGGCGTCACTTTGAAATACCTGAGAGGATCCGCCAGTATCACGAGTCCCCGTACAGATCTCTACCTCCTCACAGAAGCTGACCCCATTCAACTGGAGGCTCAAACCAATTATAAGATACGGTCATCCTTTCCCATGGATGTATCCTATGATTCCCAGGGATATGTGAACTCAGTAAATCTCAGCAACTCCTTCAGCAACATTCTCCAGGATTTTATACTGGCTAATAATCACGGGGCCGGCGTGGACCTGGGTGTGATATACCAGTATGATGACAGGCTGACCTTTGCGGCAAGCCTGATCGACCTGGGATTTATCCGGTGGAAATCCAATATCAACAGCTTCGAGGCAAACGGATCCATTAATTTTTCCGGTTTCGACCTGAGGAACTATGCCGGCAACCAGGGGAATTCGGACTTCCTGGAAGCCCTGATCGATACCATCAGGCAATCCTTCAGGTTCGAGACGAGCCAGGAACCTTATTATACATCACTTACTCCCAAGCTATATGCCGGAGCCATGTACCAGTTGACTGATAAGGTTAATGTATCAGCACTTACCCGGACAGAGTTTTTCGACCGCTTGCCCCATTTTGCCCTTACCCTGGCGGCAAATTACAGTCCCCTGCCCTTCCTTCATGGCACCCTCAGCTATTCTATTATGAATAACCGCTTTGATCAGCTGGGATTCGGTATCGCCGTCGGTAGCGGACCCATGCAATTTTATATCGTAAGCGATCATATACCCGTATTTTATGTCCGGGACAGTGCATCCGGACTGATCTGGCCATACAGTGCACAAACCATGAATTTCCGCCTGGGAATGAACCTGATATTCGGATGCGGGGAGAATAATCCAAGCGGTAAACCTTCGGCCTACCGTAAAAATTGGAAATCCAAAAATAGCTGCCCCGCATACGACTAATTCCTTAACTTTGTTACCCATGAAGATCACCGGCACATATAATACCGCCGTGGTATTCAATGACCAGCTCGACAATGAATCACGGAACCAGATCCTGGAATTCTGCAACCAGGAATTATTCCGCAATGCATGCATCCGGATAATGCCTGATGTGCATGCCGGCAAGGGATGTGTGATCGGCTATACAGCCACGCTGGACAGAAGGGTCGTCCCCAACCTCATTGGCCTGGACATCGGCTGTGGGATACAGGTCACGAGGCTGGGCAGGATAAACCCATCGTATGAAAAGCTGGACCAGTTTATCAGAAAACATATCCCCCATGGTTTCAAACGCAATAAAAGTGCAGACCCGGAAGATTACCCGATTGACTTTATTGATGATCTTAAACGGACCTGCCAAACATTGGATATTGACTTCATGGATCATATGAAAGGCCTGGGAAGCCTCGGTGGAGGAAACCATTTTATTGAGATCGCCACAGATTCAGACAAAGCCAAATGGTTACTGATTCACAGCGGATCACGAAATTTTGGACTGCAGGTTGCTACATGGCATCAGGCAAAAGCCATCAGGCGCTGCAAGGAAAATAAGGTAGATATACCTAAGCATTTTGCCTATATTGAAGGGGATGACAGGGAAGTCTATATCCGTGACATGAAAGTGGCCCAGCATTACGCCCGGCTGAACCGCCGGGAAATGACACGCAGGATACTGGATCATCTAAACATAAAGGGAGATACCGATCAATTTGAAACCATCCATAACTACATCAATTTTGATGACGGGATCATCCGGAAAGGAGCTGTTTCTGCCCAACAGGGAGAAAGAATAGTGATTCCCCTGAATATGCGCGATGGCAGCCTGATCGCGTACGGAAAGGGCAATCCGGAATGGAATTTCAGTGCACCGCATGGAGCGGGACGCCGTATGTCAAGAAACCAGGCAAGGAAACAACTGGATTTTGAAGATTTCAAAAAAGGGATGAAGCATGTGTGGACCAGCACCGTCTCGAGAAAAACACTGGATGAAGCACCCAGGGCCTACAAACCCAAAGGGGAAATTCTGCAGTATATTTCAGATTCCGTTGAGATCTCTGAAACCCTGAAGCCTGTCTACAATTTTAAAGCCGGGTAATATACCCTGTTATTCGGGATTGCGTGGCTTTGGTTTTCTGCCATAAAAGAGGTCGTCCAGGGGAACGGCCAGTCTCCTGAAGATATATGAGTTCCGGATTCCAAACCGGATAAGGCGGTGGAACCAGTTATCAGGATGCGCAAAAGGACAGACGATAATACACCTGCCGCAGTCGGTTCCTGCCTGACACCAATAAGTATAACAGCTTTCGGCATCGATCTTCCAGCGCATGACCCCGTCAATTTCCTTCTCCATACCAAAAGGTAATGACCGGCCCGGGCATACAATTGCACACTTTTCACATTTCCTGCAAAAATCAATAAGCACAGGATCCGGCCTCGCGGAAGAAGGAACCAGTGGCAGGTCTGTGGTCACCACAGCTATCCTGACCCTGGGACCAAGTACAGGTGTCATCAACAGGCCCATCCTCCCGATTTCTCCCAGTCCCGCATCACGCGCTACCAACGGACAAACCACCTGGTAGTTGGCATCAATATGGGCCCTGGCCTGATACCCGCAGCTCCGGATATATTCAGCAAGTTCAACAGCCATTTTCCCGGCTCTGAGATATTGCCTGGCAGATTCAACGACGGTTGGAGCTGCAGGTGCTGTCCTCATCATATGATAATCCATTTCAACTGTCAGGGCGATGGCAAATTTATGCTCTACCGGGAATTCTTTTCCATACCTGTCACCTCTGCCTCCGACGCTGTACACATGGTAGCCTGCTAATTCGGTGATCCCGGATGAATGAGCTCCCAACTTCCGGGCCATTCGTAAAACCGTGTCTGTAAAGGCTGACGGATCTGTTTCAACTCTTGACAGGTCCGGCTCTCCATCCACCCGCGGATGCAGGGTTTCCACCTCATCGAAAATGGACCGGACCGATGCAAATAATATTGGATCATAATACTTTGTGCCGGGCATGAGCCATCCGGGCCTGCGTTGGAATTTATTATCGAGGGACTTATTCCGGGGCCGGCGTTTATAATATTCTTCAAATCTTTTGCTGCCCGGAACCAGTTTTTGCCTGGAAAACATGGTATCCCGTTCATCGAACCGGTGTCGGGGCCGATGGTAAGTGTACTGGATCCGTCCCCTGAAAGGGATAAGGAAAATTGCCAGACAGCATCCTGCAAAGGATGACATCCCGAAGTATAGCCAGTCCGGGTATGTTACATCCTTTAACAAAGGCAGTAAAAAAGGAACTGACAATATGATCCCGGAGATAAATGAGATTGAAGCCGCCCGGTTTTCCTTTTCCAGAATAGAAGTGATGCCGGCCGACAGGAAAAATATCAACACAGCCCCGCCAAATCCAAATAACACCAGTTCCATAGAGGGTTCTTTATTTGACAACCATCAATCTTCAAGCTGCAAAGATATTCAATATAGTATGTCATTATAAATAATTTCTAATTAAGGATTTTGAGGTCTTATTTTATTATTATAGTTTTAAATCCGAAATCTTCATAAATATCTTGCATGGTATGGTACCGGTTGTCTCGATTGTCATACTTTGCGCGACCCTTCCGTCTATTCCATGCCGCTTGTATCCGGCAGGGAAGGTGCAGGAGGCTTACGTTTCTCACATGAACTGGGATTCCCCGGCGTAATGTATAGCCCTAATATCACACCGGCCGGATTGGGAGAATGGACAGACGGGGAGATTTTCCAGGCCATTACCGCCGGGGTGGATAATGAAGGCAATGCACTTTTCCCCGTAATGCCTTACCATGACTACGCAAAAATGGACAAAGAAGATATCTATTCCATTATTGCCTATATCAGGACACTTGAACCCGTAGAATCACAGATACCGGAACGTGAACTGGATTTTCCGCTGGGTCTGATTGTCAATTTAATGCCTGAAGAACATGAGCTGCCAGATATGCCTGACCCTTCAGACCAGGTTGCCTACGGGGAGTATGTCGCCAATGCTGCGGGATGCATACACTGCCATACCACGCAGGATGACAAGGGCATGATGATCCCGGAATTATTATTGGCAGGAGGAAATGAATATCCTCTTCCAACAGGAGGTATTGTACGGTCGGCCAACCTGACGCCAGATGAAGAAACCGGTATAGGGAAATGGACAGAAGAGGCATTTCTGATGCGTTTTAAAATTTACGCAGACAGTTCAATGGTGCTGCCAGAGATCAGGGACGGTGATTTGAATACTGTCATGGCCTGGACCCTCTACGGAAAAATGAAGGAAGAGGATCTGAGGGCCATTTACCGTTACATGCAAACGGCACGGCCCCTATCCAATAATGTGGAAAAATTCACGGCACCTTAATATAGCTTAAAGCTTATTCAACGTCCTGCACGTAGGTCCCGTTTGTCGTCGGTATACCCTGTTTCAGATAAACCGAATGATAGAGTATGGCAAATGCAGCGGATATCCACATGGCAGAAATGAGTACACCGAATATCAGCACCAGCAATCCAGCTATCACTATGCAGACGGCAAGCAGTCCCATGAAAAAGACGGTCCATCCATGCCCCTTTGTCATGGCCCAGCTGGCCTTCAATGCTTCCAGGGCTTCCATATTCCGGTCAATTACCAGGAATGGCACAAAAGCCAGACGGCAGGCAAAGATGATCCCTGGCACGATCAGCATGAAAAAACCAATAACAATAATAATCGTTGTTACCAAACCGGCGATCACGGCATTCCAGTAGTTCCGCTCAAATACAGCGAACATGTCCTTGATCTCGATCTTTTCCCGGCGAACAGCCCTTAAAAACACCCACTGCACACTATAGCCAATAGGTCCGGATATAAATATACCGTACCCAATGGCCAGCAGGACAATGGGGACGAGATACCATTCAAATCCATCAGGTCTGAACTGAAAGCCGTTTGTCGGAATCTGTATTACGGCATAAACAAGTGTTACGACAAGTAATTCTATAAAAGTGGTGAAGATCAATTTCCACCCTTTACTGTAGTTGTCACCTGTTGAGGTGTCAGATACATAAGCATTGTTAGATTCAATTGTTTCCATATCTTTCAGTATTAATTGGTTTTAACACTGTCAAATATATGGCGGTACTGCAGATTATTTTAGCGACCAAAGTAGGATTTTTGAAAACACTACTTTGGTAGGGGATGCATTCACATAATTTATATAATTTCGTTAGACATTCCCATTTTAATGAGTGAAACGATACAAATAATCATCCTCACCGGTTCTTTAATCACCGGAAGTATCGTTATCATGTTCAGCAACCAGCTGGTAAGAAAATACAAGCTGCCCTGGCTTTCCTCCTATTTTTACTACTTAATATTCTTATTTGTATTCGGCATTTACGGGATCATCGGATCCCGGCTGATCAGGGTATTTCTGCTGAAACAGGATCTGGATAAGCAGGCTATCTCAGCTATCGTTTCTTTTCTTTTCTACCTGGGAATACCCTTTCTCATCTTATCATGGTACATGTTTATCCGGCTGTCAAGAGAAATGGTCAACAAAAAGGTCAGTTCCGTATTCAACCTTGTGTTTTTTCTACCTCTTGTACTGGGATTCATGGGTTATGGTGTGCTGCTTGTGAAACGGGACCTGCTCGGTGAGAACAGGCTTGAGCTGATCCGTTCGAGTATGCTGATAGGATTTACCATTGTCAGTGTACTTGTGTATGCATACTCGCTTACGCAGCTCTTCCTCCATTCACGCAGGTTTCTTGATAACAAGGACAGGCAGAATATTCGCCTTTTTGGATTGTTGTACCTGATATATGCACTGGGTACCATAACCCTGATCAACCTGTCGTATCTTGGTCCTGCCTATGCTTTTGGTTTCATTATAGTATTATTTGCTATCCACCTTGTCCCGATCTTCTTCCTGAGCCTCTACCTCGATAAGAACTTTGTTGCATCTGCCGAAAAGCATGATTTTGATAAAAGCCTGGCAGATTTTATAGAAAAATACCAGATTTCAAAGCGGGAAAGCGAAATCGTCCAATTGATCTGTAAGGGGAATAGTAACCAGGATATCAGTGATTCATTGTTTATCTCACTTCAAACTGTGAAAGATCATATTCATCGGATATATCTGAAAACCGGAGTAAAAAACAGGGTTCAATTAACCAACTTAATCCGCACTTTTTCTTAGTTTTACATCCTCCTGAAAAAAAATTGCATGGCAAGAAGACTTGTTATCGGTGATATACATGGTTGCAATAAAACCCTCCAGGGACTGCTTATTAAAAAGATAAAAATATCCAGGGAAGACCAGCTGTTTTTCCTGGGAGATTACATAGACCGTGGTCCGGATAGCAAAGGGGTCCTCGACTACCTGATCGGCCTGAAGGAGAGTGGTCATAATACCGTATTCATTCGTGGCAACCATGAGGAAATGCTGATTGAATCCCTATCGAGTGATACCTACTTCCATCCATGGATATATAATGGCGGAGGTGCAACCCTGAAGTCTTTCGGCCTGAGCCAGGAAGATTATCTCAAATTACCTGGAGATGAGAAATTACCGGCCAAATATATGGAGTTTTTGAGTCACACAACCTATTACATCGAACTCGATAAATGTTTTATCGTCCATGCCGGATTTAACTTTCACGATGACAACCCATTTCATGATATGGATGCCATGATCTGGAGCCGGAACATGGACTATGACCGTTATAAAGCCAAGGGAAAACCTGTGATACATGGACATACTCCAACATCCCTGGATTCTATCAGGGTAACATTGTTCAGCCGTGAACGTACACTGGTCAACCTGGATGCAGGCTGCGTATATACAGATTATGCAGATATGGGATATCTGGTCGGACTTGATATAGACAATATGCAACTCTTCGTCCAGGCGAATATTGAGTGAAAATTGTCGGAATATTCATGGCTTATTTCAGGGCATTCATGTAATCTACTGTGAGGTTCGTAAAAAAGTGAGGTTTTGAAGCAACCAAACCATTGATTTTGCTGTTTATAAAGCACTGATTGAACCTAAAAATTCTTATATTTCGACTAGTGAAGTATGATTAATTCAAAGATAAATTATGTTACTATCAGCAGAACTATTTATTGAATTATACAAACAGAGCAAGAAGAATGGCTCGGGTGACCCGCCACAAGATACACTTCAAAGACACAATTTATCTCCGGAGCAGTGGACCAATTATGTTGATTTTATTGATGATCTTGACCTGAATGAGGATGGTATCAGGATCATGGTAGATGAGATCAACAACGGACACATGAAGCTTTAATTCGGACATCATTTTACGTAACTGATTGAAACACCTGCCCGGCTGCTACGGTCTATGGTTGTGCTAAGCTTTGGATTTTGTTGAATTTCTTCCAAAAAATCCCGCATGGAGCTGCCCTCGCTGGTTACATTGTGAGCTGTTATAACACCACCGTGGTTCATCTTTGGAAGGATCAGTTCCAGGTACTTGATATAGTCTGGCTTCCAGGCATCGATGAATACAAAATCAAATTTCCCCTCCAATGCAGGTATTTCCTTTAATGCATCATTGATCCGTGAATCGATTATGTCATTCAGTCCCGCATGTTCGAAATTCTCCTGGGCTTCCCTTGCTCGCTTTGGTTCTATCTCCAATGTGATCAGATTGCCTCCGTTTTTTTTGAATGCTATTCCAAGCCAGAGGGCAGAATATCCGTTGGATGTCCCGATTTCAAGTCCCTTTTGATATCCCTTATCCAGGATTATATCATACAAGAGGCGGCCGTCTTCCGCCGGAACATTCATCCCGCCATGCCGGTAAGGCAGGTGCTTTAACATCGGCAGCACCTTTTCATCGGTGATCCCCAGGAAAGGGTCATTTCGCTGTGCTGGCAAGGAGGCAGAAAGCAGTATAAAAACCATAAATAATAAACCAGGACGTTTCATTGCAATTTATTTTCGAATAAGATACAAAATATTCAGCATGTGATATGGAACAATGCTATCCATTTTCCTTCAACCCTGTTCCATTCCTGGATGGCATCAGGTGTGGATAACAGTTTCACCTTACAATCCTTCTTCAAGAAATAATTAGCTGCTTCCACTGACAATTCTGCAATTCCATACTGCCCCGAACCAATAATGATACCTTTCGATCCTTCCTGGTAGACATAAGTTGCTTCATCCAGGGAGATGGTATGGGAGGTCCCGTAAACCGCTTTCGACAACTTCTTTTTCCGCTTTTTAACCTTTCCCTCGAGCGTAATTATGATGTCATGATCATAAACCACCCCTTCCACAGTGATAGACCCAAAGGAAGAATCATTGATTACCGGTGCCATGGTGCTCCTCTGTTTACGACCTATACAAGTTACTATAAT
>DAOUVF010000172.1 GCA_030667765.1 Bacteroides sp. | reverse complement strand
GGGAAGCTTGTAATCGAAGAAGAAGTATAATATTTCATGCGGATTGGTGTCGATATTATGGGTGGTGATTATGCACCTGATGCGACCCTCCAGGGCGCTGCCCGGGCACATAAGGAACTTCCTGATGATGTTGAGCTGGTCTTGTTCGGTGACCAGCATACCATAGAAGATATCTTGACCCGCGAAGGATATGATCCAAGCGGGTTTACTGTTTTTCATACACCCCATTCCATACTGATGGAAGATCATCCGGCCAGGGTATTCACTGATAAACCAAAGTCTAGTATTGCCATGGGACTCAGGATGCTCAAACAGGGAGAGCTGGATGGATTCGTCTCTATTGGGAATACAGGTGCCATGCTGGTAGGATCCATGCAGATCGTTAATTCCATCCCTGGGGTTATCCGGCCTTCCCTGGCCGCTCCCATCCCGAATGATTATGGAAAACCGACCATATTGCTGGATATAGGATTGAACCCTGATTCCAGGCCGGATGTGCTTTACCAGTATGGGATCCTTGGATCCCTGTATGCAGAACTGGTGCATGGCATTTCCAATCCTAAAGTGGGACTGCTGAATATCGGAAAGGAAGAAGAAAAGGGGAACCTGCTTACCCGGGCCACCTACCAGGCCATGAAGGGGACGAAAGACTTCAATTTTATTGGAAATGTTGAAGGAAATGACTTCTTTCGGGACAATGGTGCGGATGTAATGGTTTGCGACGGTTTTGTCGGGAATGTCCTGGTAAAGGAAATGGAGGCATTCTATGCAATGCTTAAAAGGAGGAAGATAGAGGATGAATTTATGGAACAGTTTAATTTTGAACGCTATGGCGGTACCCCCATCCTGGGTATTCTTTCAACAGTCCTCATCGGACATGGGATTTCCAACGGGCAGACCGTTAAAACACTGATACTACACACCCGGGATGTTATTGAATCAAATATTATTGGAAAAATCAAGGAAAAATTTCACTAATGACTAAGATTAAAGCTGCCATCACAGGAGTCGGCGGATATGTGCCCGACTATGTACTTACCAATGATGAGTTAAGTACCATGGTAGATACCACGGATGAATGGATTATGCAACGGATCGGTATCAAGGAGAGAAGGATATTGAAGGAACCGGGGAAAGCAACCTCGGACCTCGGGGCCAGGGCAGTTCAGGACCTGCTTACCCGGACCGGCACATCCCCCGAAGAAATAGATATGCTGATTACAGCCACCGTAACACCGGATATGCTTTTCCCTAATGCTTCTAATTTGATTGCCCATAAAACCGGACTAAAGAATGCATGGTCTTTTGACCTTGCTGCTGCCTGTTCCGGGTTTTTATTTGCACTAGAGACCGCGACCAATTTTATCGAGAGTGGGAAGTACAAAAAAGTGATCGTTGTCGGAGCGGATAAAATGTCAGCCATCGTTGATTATACGGACCGTACCACCTGTCCCCTTTTCGGGGATGCTGCTGCCTGTGTGCTGTTAGAGCCAAGCACGGACGAGAACGGCTTGATGGATCAGATGCTCCATGTGGATGGATCCGGTGGACCTCACCTGCATATGAAAGCCGGGGGATCTTTACGGCCTGCCTCTCATGATACAGTTGATAACAAGGAGCATTTTGTTTTCCAGGAAGGCCAGACAGTATTTAAATTTGCTGTTTCCAATATGGCGGATATTTCGGTTGAAATGATGAAAAAGCATAATATTGCTCCCGAGGATCTTGCATGGCTGGTGCCACACCAGGCAAATATGCGGATCATTGAAGCCGTTGCCCGAAGGATGGGGATATTGAGGGAACAGGTAATGATCAACATTCAGCAGTACGGAAATACGACAGCCGCAACAATTCCGTTATGCCTATGGGAATGGGAGGATAAACTGAAAAAAGGAGATAAAATTATACTTTCAGCTTTCGGTGGTGGATTTACCTGGGGGGCCATCTATTTAAAGTGGGCCTATAATGGAGCACATAAAGCTTGAACAATCCCATCGCTTTTTATACTTTTATAGGTCTGAAAGAATTAATCAATACAGCGCGTAAAATCCAATCTAATGGCGAAGATTTATAACGAACATGAAGCCAATGCCATCAATATAATAGGCCTTGGCACACAAATCAACGGAGATGTAAAGTCGAACAGCGACATCAGGGTAGACGGAAGCCTGACAGGAAAACTGATCACCAAAGGGAAGGTGGTGATCGGTGAATCCGGGAAGGTGAACGGTGAAATAAATTGCAAAAATTCTGATGTTGAGGGGTCCATTGAAGGTAAAATAAAAGTCACTGAACTACTGTCACTCAAGGCGAAAGCCAGGATCAAGGGAGATATTATAGCGACCAAGCTGGCCATTGAACCAGGATGCCAGTTCTCCGGTAATTGTGATATGAATATCGGCAGCCAGACAAATGAAGAAACCATCATCATCCAAAACGACAAAGGACCAAAGCCGGAAGTCAGCCCTAAGTGATTATGGCAGGTATTCCAGCCTTGCTTTTCAGATGATTGCCATCATACTGGTGGGGGTGTTTGGTGGGATCAAGCTGGATCAGATTGTCAGATGGGAATTCCCGGTTTTCACACTGGTTCTTACAATTCTCGCAGTATTCATGTCAATGTATTATGCCGTAAAGGACCTTATCCGGAATAAATAAACCATGTTTGAATCCCAGAGAAAGTTCATAATCACACTGCTGTTTATTGCCCTGATCATAACCGCCCTCGGATATGGCCTTTTCCTCTTTCTCATCCCGCAGTACTATTTCCCGCACTTTCCGGTGATTCCTGCCTTTTTGCTGTTGGTGACCATCATGGTACATGTCTACCTGATCAAATCCAGTGAGAGCAATCCCCGGAAATTTACCTCGAAATACCTTGGGGCCATGGGCCTTAAGATGTTCATATACATGATATTCCTGGTGGTTTTTCTATTCCATAACACAGCCCATGCGGTGCCATTCCTGGTCAGTTTCCTGGTGACATATGCGGCCTTCACATTGTACGAGGTCATTTCAATTTTAAATTACCTGAAAAAGGATAAATAATTCTATTATTAAGGGATGTTTTTATTATTTTTACTGGCTCTTAAATGGAAGGGTACATATTGAAGAGGAAAGTAATTTCATATGTTTTAGGGGGACTGCTATTCCTGATTATGGTATCAGCTCAAACTACCCAGCAGCATGAAACTACCCCTGAGGAAATCACGACAGAAGAACACCTAGAACATGGAGAAGCCGATGAAGGCTTTTCCCCATCAGATTTTGTCTTCGATCATATCCTTGATGCTTACGAATGGCATATCCTCAGCTATGATGATTTTCACCTGAGCATTCCGCTCCCGGTCATAATTTACAGTGATACCAAGGGATTGAATGTTTTTATGTTCAACAGGTTCCATCATGGCCATGAAGATTATAAGGGATTCAGATTTGAAAGCCATGGTGAAAACAAGGGCAATATTGTAGAGATCCTGGAAGATGGCAGCACTGCTCTGCCCAGGCTGGACCTGTCATTTTCTAAAAATGTGCTGGCCATCATGTTCAGCCTCATATTGTTGTTATGGGTATTCCTGTCTGTCGCAAAAGCATACAGTCGCCGGCCGGATAAGGCGCCAACAGGGATGCAGAACCTGCTGGAACCGATTATTTTATTTATCCGGGATGATATTGCCAGGCCTTCCATTGGCGAGCACAAGTATGAAAAGTTCATGCCCTTCCTGCTGACTGTCTTTTTTTTCATCTGGTTCAATAACATGATCGGACTGATCCCCATTTTTCCGGGAGGTGCCAATGTAACGGGCAATATATCAGTGACCATGCTACTGGCATTGTTTACCTTTGTGATCACCACGATCAATGGGAACCGGAACTACTGGCAGCATATTTTTAATATGCCTGGTGTTCCCTGGTGGATAAAATACCCCGTTCCCCTAGTGCCTGTCATAGAGATCATCGGGATGATGACCAAGCCTTTTGTACTGATGATACGACTCTTTGCCAATATCACAGCGGGACATATTATCGTTCTCGGGTTTTTCAGCCTGATCTTTATTTTTGGGGAGATGAGCGTGGGACTCGGACTGGGGGTTTCTGTGCTGAGCCTGGCTTTTACAATTTTCATGACCATGCTTGAATTGCTGGTGGCCCTGATCCAGGCCTATGTATTTACATTACTTTCAGCCATTTACTTCGGTATGGCAACGGAAGAGCATCATTAACAGAAGATTCGTTTTTATTCATTAAATATTTAGTAATATGATTACACTGATGGTTATTTTGGAAGCAGCACTTGGAAATGTGGGTGCCGCGCTGGGAGCAGCGATCGCTGTCATCGGTGCCGCACTTGGTATCGGTAAGATTGGCAGTGCTGCCATGGAAGCTATTGCCAGACAACCGGAAGCTGCCGGAGACATACGGTCAAATATGATCGTTGCTGCCGCTCTTATTGAAGGAGCAGCTTTCTTTGCTATTGTGGTTTGTCTGTTGATCCTCTTTATGGCACCGGCAGCTGGCTGATGAAAAGAGCCTGCATGGTTCTGCGATTGGCAGACCCATGCGGGTTGGTTTAAAACAATAAACATAAAAATATGCGACTTGTAACTCCTGATATTGGAACCATTTTCTGGATGTTGCTCATGTTTATCATCGTGATGCTCATCCTGAAAAAGTTTGCCTGGCAACCTATTCTGAATGCCCTCAGGAACCGTGAGCAATCCATTGAGGAATCCCTGCGTTCCGCTGACAGGGCGAAACAAGAAATGGAGAAACTGCAGGCAGACAATGAAAAGATCATGGCCGAAGCCCGGAAGGAGAGGGACAAAATGCTGAAGGAAACAAAAAAAACCGGTGAGATGATCCTGAATGAGGCAAAGAATAAGGCCAGTGAAGAATCAAAGAAAATCATTCAATCTGCAAGGGTTCAAATAGAGAATGAGAAAGATGCTGCCATTGCCGATATTCGTATCCAGGTAGCGGAATTATCAGTGGACATTGCCGAGAAGATCCTGCAGGAAAAACTCAAAGATGACAAGGCACAGCAGGAGCTGATGGAAAAGCTTCTGAAAGATGTTAAAATGAACTAGGGATGAAGGTTGGCAGGATAGCAGTGCGATATGCCAGGGCATTGTTCCTGAGTGCAAGGGAACAGGGTATCCTGGATGATGTGCGAAAAGACATGGATATGATGCTTGCCGCTGTTAGCGATCTGGCAGAACTTAAAAGCCTGCTTGAAAGCCCGGTTGTTGAAACAAGGAAAAAGACAGCCATTCTGGTCTCGATCTTTGAGGGCAAGGTTGGCGACCTGGCCCTGGATTTTATCAGGCTGGTAACGGGCAATAACCGGGAAGATTATCTGGCTGCCATCTGCCGGCACTACATTAAATTGTACAAAGAGGAGAAAGGGATCAAGATGGCCAGTATTGAGACAGCAACCACACTCACCAACGAAATCAGGCAGGAAATGGTTGATATCATCACCAGGACTTTCAATGCTGAGATCGAATTGCAGGAGGAGGTAAAAAAAGAGCTGATCGGGGGATTTGTACTCCGTGTTGAAGACAAGCAGCTTGACTCAAGTGTAAAGGGGAAACTGGGAAGGATAAAAAAAGAATTACAGAAATAAGTAATCATAATATTTATAAAAATTTGATCGATGGCAGGAATAAAACCCGCTGAAGTATCTGAAATACTTAAGAAACAACTCGAGGGATTTAAAACGACTGAAGAACTGGAAGAAGTAGGTTCCGTTCTTCAGGTTGGAGACGGCATTGCCAGAATATATGGATTGACCAATGTGCAATCAAACGAACTGATCGAGTTCGAAAATGGTGTCGTCGGAATGGTGCTTAACCTCGAAGAGGATAATATTGGTGCAGTCCTGTTCGGGTCCACCGAAGAGATCAGGGAAGGTGACCTTGTGAAAAGAACCGGCCGGATAGCAGCCCTTGAAGTTGGGGAAGGACTTCTTGGAAGGGTGATCAATACCCTTGGTGATCCCATAGATGGCAAGGGACCTGTCAAAGGGGAAAAGATGGTATTACCGCTGGAAAGAAAAGCTCCCGGTGTTATCTACCGCCAGCCGGTTAACGAACCCCTGCAGACCGGCATCAAGCCTATTGATGCCATGATCCCCATCGGAAGGGGACAACGGGAGTTGATCATTGGTGACAGGCAGACCGGTAAAACAGCCATTGCCATCGACACCATCATTAACCAGAAAGAATTTTATGAGAAGGGAGAAACCGTTTATTGCATCTATGTAGCCAGTGGACAAAAGGGATCCACCGTTGCCAATATTGCAGCTACCCTGGAACACCATGGTGCAATGAACTACACGGTCATTGTATCTGCTACTGCTTCTGACCCGGCTGCGATGCAGTTTTATGCACCTTTTGCAGGATGTACCATAGGTGAGTATTTCAGAGATACGGGAAGGCCTGCCCTTATTATCTATGATGATCTGTCGAAACAGGCTGTTTCCTATCGCGAGGTATCCCTGTTGCTGAGAAGGCCACCCGGAAGAGAGGCTTATCCCGGTGATGTTTTCTACCTGCACTCCAGATTGTTGGAAAGGGCTGCGAAAATCATCGATTCAGATGAGATCGCCAGCCAGATGAACGATCTTCCCGAAGCATTAAAGCCTGTTGTCAAGGGGGGAGGATCCCTGACAGCTTTGCCCAT